>JAYSQK010000312.1:0-2363 GCA_043721555.1 Frankiales bacterium | reverse complement strand
TCTCGTGCGACTTCCACGGCAACATGCAGGGCGACCTGCTGGTGTCCTGACGTCCGAGGGCGTTGCGGGGCGGCAGTCGATCACGACCACGCTCGCCGTGTCCGTGATCGGACCGAGGGTCGACCGGGTCGGCCGCCCCGGCACCGGCCAACAAACGTCGACCACATCGGAGGTCCTTTGATTCCAGAACTGGGTTCTCACGGCGGACGCATCCCTGCATCTCGCTACGGAGTCCTCGATGGCCTCATGCCTGCCCTCGGCCAGCGGTGCTGGCACCGCTGGCGTCGAGGTCGGTGGTGAGACCGTGGATTAGGATGACCGCTCCGATTTTGGGCTGGCTGCGTTGACGCCGTCGACGGAGAGTTTGAGGTCGTCGCGGTCTGCGCGGGACATGCCTCCCCACACGCCGTGGAGTCCGTCGATGGCGAGCGCGTGCGCCCGGCAGTCGCGCAGGACTGGGCATCCGAGGCAGATGGCTTTGGCTGCATCGTCGCGTCGGTCTCGGGTCGGACCGCGTTCACCTTCGGGATTGAAGAACAAGGCGCTGTCCTGCTCCCGGCAGCTCGCTGACAGCTGCCATCGCTTGGTGTGTGGCTCGGGCCCGGGAAGTGCGCTGGAGAGGGTCATCGGAGAGCACCTGCGGCCTCGGCGCCGTCTGCGCGGCTAGGCCTGATCGTGTTGCGTGCCATACCAGTCCAGGAGTAGCACGGTGGCGTCGTCGCGGATCGCCCCGCCGCAGACGTTTAAGACTGCTGCGGTGAGGGCTTGGGCGGCCGCGCGGGGGTGGAGATGGTCCAGCGTGCTCAGCAGCAGCTCGATCTCGGCTTCGGCGGCTTCACGTTCGTACATCCCGTCAGTGACAAGCACCAGTCGATCGTCGGGTCGCAGCTGCAGGTGTTGCATCCGGTAGGGGGTGTCGGGGAGCACACCGAGGATCAGATCGACGTCCAAGTCGACCGCGTGGACCTTTCCGTCCCGGACGAGCAGCGGGTTCATGTGGCCGGCATTGACGATCTGGGTGGCGCCGGTGCTCAGGGTGATCCGGAGCAGTTGGGCGGTAACGAATTGGTCCGCCTCGGCGTGCGCGGCCAGCGCAAGGTTGGCCTGCTGGGCTTGCTCGACCAGGCCGGCCCCACGCCGGCGGCTGTTGCGCAGGCTGCCAACGGCCAAGGTCGCGAGTAGGGCCGCCGAGACGCCGTGCCCCATCTCGTCAGTGATCGACAGGTGCAGCGTGTCGCGGTCGACGATGTAATCGAAGGTGTCTCCACCGACCTGGTTCGCTGGCACCAGGCAGGCGGCGAGGGCGAACTGCTCGGCTTGGCAGCTGTAGGACGGTGGCAACAGTCGGCGCTGGATCTCGGCCTCCAAGGACAACTCCTCGGTGCGCTGGCCGTATTCATACAGGTCGCTGTGCCGTCGATCGGCGATCACGATGTAGGACAGGGCGTGCGCTGCCGAACGGAGGTAGCCCAGGGTCTGCGGGTCGGGAGAATCGGCGAGCAACAGCTCTAAGACGCCGAGCGCCTCCCCGCGCTCGGTGACCGGCGCGTACACCCACACCCCGGCCTCCGAGGAGACCAACTGCAGCTGCTGGCTGCGCAATGCGAGCCCGGCGACGGACCCGACGATCGGAACCCTTGTCATGTTGTTGCGACGCAGCTCGGCGCCGCCGGGCGCCGTTGCGCGCGCCAACCTCGTCAGCGCGCCACCGCTGATGTCCGCGATCAAAAAGCTGATCTCGCTCGCCCTGATCGTCGCCGCAAGCTCGGTAGCTAGCGCCTCGATCCCGGCCGCCGGTGGCGCGCCCTCCGCCGCGTCCAACAGCCCCCGCAGGTCCATCCGCGGATCCGCGGTCCCGCCCGCAGGTCTGCTCCCCGAACGGGCAGACCCGCTTCTCGCAGCGCGGGCCCGAGTGCGCGGCCACCGCCCAGGCGCCGGGAAGGGAACGACAACGCCACGGTCAACGCCGGCATCGTCCTGATCCGTCACGACTGCACCCGCCACGGCACGAAACGGCTCAAGCGTCCGGCGCCACCACGCTGCTGGTGCTGCGACAGGGCGAGCTGGGTCAACGCGGCCTGGCCGGCCAGAACCGCCCAGTCCAGGTGAACCAGGTGCTGCTCCCGAGCGGGAGACGCCGCCCGCCCCTCGATCGTGGGACCGCGCAAACGGGCCGCCAGGGTCGTCGCCAGAGCGACGAACTGGCCGATCTGCTTCGCCAGGACGTCCAGGTCACGATCGCTGACCACGGTCGGGACTGCATGTCGGGAATTGGACAAGCGCACCCGCAAGTCACCGGCCCTGCTCATGCGAGGCCCGTGGCAGGCGACCAGGGGCTGACCTTGGCGGCCACCGGCCAGCGC
>JAYSQK010000311.1:0-9111 GCA_043721555.1 Frankiales bacterium | reverse complement strand
GGTCGGTCGCCGAGCGCCGGCCAGGCGGCGACCTCCAGGGCTTCGAAGGAGTGCTCCGCTGCCCAGCTTGCAATGTCCGCCAGGCTGCGTTTGGGCAGGCAGGCGGTGAGAAAACCGAGCTTCATGCCGGGACCTCCACCCACGTGCGCGAGGCCGCGGATTCCACCACGGCGGCGGTGATGCGCGCGGCCCGCAGGCCGTCGACGAAGGTCGGAGCCCCATCGGGGGGACAACCGAGAACGGCGGCGTAGGTGTCCGCGACGAAGGCGTTGAAACTGTCCTGGTAGCCCTGCGGATGACCGGCGGGCAGGACCGCATAACTGGCGGCAGACGCCGTCAGTGTCTCCGGTCCGCGGGACACCAGAGCCGTCTGCCGGCGACCACCGACCCACAGCGAGTCCGGCAGTTCCTGGTCGAAGGAGTACGACGCGGCCGTGCCGTCGAAGGAGAACCACAATCGGTTCTTGCGCCCCGGGCTGACCTGGCTCGTGACGACCGAGCCGGTGGCGCCCCGGTCGGTCTGGAACAGCACTACGGCGCCGTCCTCCGTTCCGACGGTTGCCGATTCCGAGTCCGATTCCGAGTCCGTGTCCGAACCGCGCTCGCGGAAGGCGGTCGCCAACGTCGCCGTCAAGCGGACGATCCGGTGCCCGGTCGTAAACTCCATGAGGTCACACCAGTGCACCCCGATATCGGCAAAGGCGCGCGAGGCACCGCCGAGCGTCGGATCTAGCCGCCAGTTGCTGTCCTGTGGCCCTGCCAACCAGTCCTGCAGGTAGGAGCCGTGCAGTAGCCACAGTGGTCCGGCCTCCCCGGCGGCGATGCGGTCGCGGGCCTCGCGCACCGTCGGGTAGTAGCGGTAGACGAAGGGCACAGCCGTCGTCACGCCGGCCTTACCCGCGAGTTCCACCAGCCGCTCGGCGTCGGCCAGCGTCGTCGCGAGCGGCTTCTCGCACACCACGTGCTTGCCGGCCGACAGGGCTCGCTCGGCCAGCTCGGCGTGCAGATGGTTCGGGGTACAGATATGAACCACGTCAACGTCTTCGGAGTCGATCAGCTGTTGCGCCGAGGCGGCGGCCGCCTCGGCGTACAGCCTGGGCCGTGCGCGTTCGGCAGCCTCCGGTGTGTAGTCCGCGACCAGCGTGAGCCGGCCCCCGGCCGCGCGCACCGCGCGGGCATGCACACCACCGATGAAGCCGGTGCCGATGATTCCCGAGCGCAGGACCGCGCTCATTTCTTCTTGGCCATGGCGACGGCGAGCACGATGATGACGCCACGTACGACCTGCTGCTGGCTGGAGTCCAGGCCGGCAAGGATCAGGCCATTGTTGATCAGACCGATGAGCAGCGCACCCATCATGGTTCCGACGACGGTACCGGCACCGCCGAACAGGCTTGTACCGCCCAAAATGACGGCTGCAATAGCCGATAGCTCATCGCCGGCGCCCCATTGGAAGCGGCCGGACTGCAGACGCCCGGCGTACAGCATGCCGGCGAGGGCGGCCATTGTGGCGGAGATAAGCAGCACCTGGAACTTGATCCGCTTCGTGTTCACGCCGGTGAATTCAGCAGCCGTACGGTTACCGCCGGTTGCCAGCACCTGTCGTCCGAACCGGGTTTTGGCCAACACGACCGCGCCGAGGGCGACCGCCAGGGCCATCCAGACCAGCAGACCCGGAACCGGGCCGAAGTTACCGGACCCGAAGATGAGATTGAAGGTTTGATTAAGAATGGGCTGCGGCGCGGAGGCCGTGATCCACTGAGCGACACCTGCGGCAATACCCAATGTTCCCAGGGTCACCAGAAATGACGGGATCCCGAGCAGACTGACCAGACCGCCATTGACCGTACCTACGATGAGGCCGACCGCCAGACCGGCGAGTACTCCCAGGAGGATGCCGTAGTGCGAGATTGCCATCGCGGTGCAGACGCTGGACAGGCCGGCGACCGATCCCACGGACAGGTCGATCTCGGCGCAGGCAATGACGTAGGTCATGCCGACCGCGATGACCGTGATCGTGGCGGTCTGCCGGAAGATGTTGAGCAGGTTGTTGCTGGACAGAAAACCCTGGTTGCGCAACAGGGCGGCGAAGAACGCGAAGACGACGACAAACCCGATGTAGATGATGTAGCGACGCCAGTCAACCCCGCGAAGTGCGCTGCGCCGGGTGGCGACCCCTTCATCCAGCTGCGCCGTGCTCGGATTGGTGCTGGTGGTGGTCATGCGGGGACTCCTTGGACGGCGAGTTGGAGGGACTCCTCGTTCGGGATGTCCCGGCGGTTGAGCTCCTCGGCGATCGTTCCTTCGCGCAGTACGAGGATGCGGTCGCTGATGGCAAGGAGTTCGGGGTACTCAGAGGAGATGACAAGTACGGCCTTTCCGCCATCGGCGAGCCGGCGGATCATGTCGAGAATCTCGGTCTTCGTGCCGATGTCTACGCCTGCGGTCGGCTCGTCCATGATCAGGACGTCCGGGTCGGTGCCGAGCCACTTGGCGATGACGACCTTCTGCTGATTCCCGCCGGAAAGAAGCCGGACCGGCCGGCCGGGATGTGCAACCTTGACGGCGAACCTCTCGATCAGCGAGCGGGAGAGCTCGCGACCGGCGCGGTCACTGAGCAGTGGTCCGCGGCGCAGGCCGCCGAGCAGCGGGAGCAGCAGGTTGTCGCGCACGGAGTGGTCCAGCACCAGGCCCTGAGCGCGGCGGTCCTCGGGAATGAGGGCAAGCCCCGCCTTGATGGCGGCTCGGGGGTCCGAGATGTCAAGCGTCCTTCCCCGCAGCAGAATCTCGCCACTGTCGAGCCGGTCAATCCCAAACAGGCACCGGGCGAGCTCCGTGCGGCCACTGCCCATCAGGCCGGCAAGGCCGACGATCTCGCCGGCATGCACGGTAAAGGACATGCCCTTCACCCGGCTTCCCGCCGTCAGGTTTCGCGCCTGCAAGAGCGGCACTGGTTCGGCGGGTAGGTCTCGGTCCACGTATGCCAGCTGACCCTCGATCTCGCGACCGACGATGCCCTCGACGATCTGGGCCGGCGTGACGTCGCTGAGCGCTGCGGTAAGCAACTGTTTCCCGTCGCGCAGGATCGTGATGCGGTCAGCGATGCGGTAGATCTCGTCCATCCGGTGCGAGATATAGATGATGGCAATCCCACGAGCCTTGAGCCGTCCGATAAGAGAGAACAAGACCTCGGTTTCGTGCCGGGCCAGGCTCGCCGTTGGCTCGTCCATGATGAGCACCCGAGCATCTTGCGCCAGCGCCTTGGCGATCTCGGTCAGCTGCCAGTACGCCGTGCCGAGGCTGCCCACCTGCGCGTCGGGGTCGACCGACACCTCCATCTCGGCGAAGACGTCGCGGGCACGCCGACTGGCCTCGCGGTCCTGGATAAGTCCGCCGCGGCCGCGCGGCTCGACGCCCAGGAAGATGTTCTGGGCAACGGTCAGAGTCGGGACCAAGCTGAATTCCTGGAAGACCATGCCGATGCCGGCTGCCTTCGCGTCGTGAATCGAAGACAGCGAGACCGCCCTGCCGTCAAGCAGGATCTCTCCGGCGTCCTTGCTGTAGACGCCCTGCAGGATTTTCATGAGCGTGGACTTGCCCGCACCGTTTCCGCCGGCCAGGGCGTGCACCTCACCCCGGCGTACCTCGAAGTCGACGCCGGTCAGGACGCGTGTCGTGTCGAAAGACTTGGAAATGTTCCGCATCTCGACGGCCCGTTCGTTGCCTTCCACCGTTGTCTCGGAGCGCATCTTGCGGCTGCCGTTCGTTGTCATTTCTTGAACGACTGTGTCAGGTCGGCCGGGGCGTCCTGGTGGTACACCTGCTTCCAGGCGTCCAAGACGTTTCCATGGTCTACCGGAAGCGAAGGCAGGGCCACGTAGGGCGGGGTCGGCATGCCGAGCAGGGCCAAACCGGCCAGGTGCGCCTCGGCGATCCCCTGGTCGAATGGCCGCTGAGCACCCAGCCCGACGACTAGGTCGTTCTTCGCCAGCGCGATCGCGGCGTTCTTGCCGAGGTCCTCGGTGGCGACCTTGAGGTCGTTACGGCCGGCAGCACGTGCGGCGGCCAGCACACCCTCCGCGGGCACGTCCCATACCGCCCAGATACCGGCGAGGTCGGGGTGCTTGCTAAGCATGGCGTTCGCCGCCGCCTGGGCGTCACCGGCGAAGTCCGGGCCGGCAATGCCCTTCTCCTCCACGACCGAGATGCCGGGGTAGTCGGAGGCAATCGTCTGTTTGAAGCCTTGGTAGCGCTGTTTGGTCACGAAGAAGTCGGCCTCGTGGAAGATGAGCCCGATCTTGCCCTTGCCACTGAGCGACTTCGCCATCAGGTGCGCGGAGGTTACGCCGTTGCCGAAGTTGTCGGCTGACACCACGCTGGCGTAGTCGGTGCCGGCGACTAGGCCCTGCGGGACATTGTCCATGAACACGAGCTTGACGCCCGCTGCCGCGACGGACTTGTAGGCAGCCGAGGTGGCCACCGGGTCGGTCGGGATCGAGATAATGACGTTAGGCTTCTTCGCCATCACGGTCTGAATATCCGACACTTGCTTGTCGGGCTTGAAGTTCGCGTCGGTGACCGCGACAACCTCGATACCCATCTTGGCGAACTCGCTCTTGAGGCCGTCGATCTGGGCGACGGCCCAGTCGTTGCCCCCGTAGTGCATGACGATGGCGGCTTTGGCGCGCATAGTCTTGATCTTGGCCAGTTGGGCGGCCGTCAGGTCGGCGGTGCTGGCCGGTGACGGGGACTCGCCGTGCGGTCCCTTGCTGAGGACCTGCCCCTGCATCTTGGCGAGGGCCGCGGTCGCCTTCGCGACCTCCTTGTTGTTGGCTGCCGGAGCGGCGGTAGTGCCGCCGCCGGCGGCGCTGCAGCCGGTCAGGGCCAAGGCCAGCAGGCCCGACAGGATCAGGGCATGGTTCAGGGTGCGGGTCACTGTGAGACTCCAGAGGACGGGCGGCCGGCGGCCGCAATAAGGGGGGCGGAGGTGGTCGGGGTCAGGCCGAGCTCGTCGAGCAGGCCGTCGAGGAAGGTCTTGCTGATGCGAGCGGCCTGCGCGGGGTCGCCGTCGTAGGAGTCAAGTTCGACCATGAGCCAGCTGTCGTAACCGGTTTCGGCGACGGCTCGCAGGATGTCTCGAAAGTCCAGCTCACCCTGGCCGAGCGGCAGGAAGGCGAACGGCTCCTTGCGCAGGTCCTTGAGGTGGACGTGGCGCACCCGGTCGGGGTACCGGCGGATCAGTTCCGCTGGGTTCCCGCCGCCGGCGGCCAGGTGCGCGGTGTCGGGGCAGAAGCCGATCCGCGTACGCGGCAGCAGCCGCTCGAGCTCGCTGGGCGACTCGACGATCGTGGACAGGTGCGGGTGGTAGGTGGCCACCAGGCCGTGGTCCTCGGCGAGGTCGGTCACCTTGTCCAGCGCTGCGGCGAGGGCGTCGTAGTCCTGCTCGCGGGTCCCGCGGGTCCGCCGCGCACCGCCGCCGACGACCAGTCGCTCGGCGCCGGCTACCTGGGCCAGTCGACAGGCCTGGGTCACGCGATCCAGCTCGTCGTCGAGCAGATCGTCGTAGATGAAGTTGGCGCCCGCGTAGACGCTGACGAGCGTGAGTCCGTTGTCTTCTAGCAGGTCTCGCAGGGATTGGGGTGAAGCGGCGTAGTCCGCGACGTTGCCGTCGAACATCTCCGTGCCGGTGAAGCCCGCAGCGGCAATCTCCCGTAGGGCCAACTCCATCGAGCCGTTTGCCCGGTAGAACAGGTCCTTGACACTGGTGACGCCTTGGGCGTGCCCGACGACGCCGCCCCATGTGATCGTGTGGCAACCGAGCTGCATGTGCTCTCCTTCGGTCTCGTTGCGGTAGACTTTCGCATGGCATCTGCAAAAGTCAACCTCTAGTAGGCGGAAGGCGGTACACTTGTGACTCATGTCACAGCTCCCATCGAACTGTCGGATGAGCAGCTCGACGGGTTGGTCAGCGTGCTGTCGTTGATCCGTAGCGGCCAGGCCTCCACGCGCCCTGAGCTGGCTCGCCTGTCCGGTCTTGGCCGGGGCGCGGTCGCCCAGCGCGTGGCCACCCTGCTCTCGCATGGCTTGCTGGAGGAGAGCGGTCTGGCCGTGTCCACCGGCGGCCGGGCACCTCGCGAGTTGCACGTACGAGCGGCGGCCGGTCTCGTGCTGGTCGCGCCGCTCGGTGCCACCCGCAACGTGGCGGGCATCGCAGATCTCAGTGGCGCGCTACTTGTCTCCGACAGTGAAACGAGTGACATCGCTGCGGGGCCGGAGACCGTGCTCGCCCGCGTCGAACAGCTGCTTGACCGGCTGCTCGCAGATCCGAGCGTGCCCACGAACATCCCGATCGTCGGCATCGGTGTCGGGTTGCCCGGGCCCGTCGAATTTGCCTCGGGGCGCCCCAGCAGTCCGCCGATCATGCCGGGCTGGGACGGTTACGACGTACGTACCCGCCTGCAAGAGCGGTACGGAGCTCCGGTCTGGGTCGACAACGACGTGAACCTCATGGCCCTGGGCGAGATTCGATCCGGTCTCGGCAAGGAGACGCCCGATGTCATCTACATCAAGATCGGTACCGGCATCGGGGCCGGGCTGGTGTCGGGAGGTCGGCTGCATCGCGGAGCGCAGGGCTGCTCGGGTGACATCGGCCATGTGGCGGTACCGGAGGGCCAAGGCATCGTCTGTCGATGCGGCAACGTCGGCTGCCTGGAGGCCGTGGCCGGCGGTGGCGCGTTGTCCCGGGCGGGTGAGGCGGCAGCCCGGGAGGGTCGTAGCCCCGTATTGGAGCAGTTGCTACGACACAAGGGCTTCCTGTTGCCCTCCGACATCACGAGGTCGGCTGCCGGCGGCGACCCGACGGCCGTGGAGCTGATCGAAACCGCAGGGCGGCTCGTCGGGGAAACCTTGGCGACACTGGTGAACTTCTTCAACCCCTCACTGGTGCTGCTAGGAGGTGAGGTCGCCCAGGATGGCGACCTCCTGCTGGCCAACGTCCGCGAGACGGTCTACCGCCGCTCCCTGCCGCTGGCGACCCGCAATCTGCGCATCTTAAGGTCCCCCGTCAGCCCCGACCGCGGGTTGCTCGGCACCATTGCCATGGTCACCGACGAGTTGTTCGGCAGGGAGCACCTGGCACGTTGGCCTGCGTACGGTGCAGTTGTACCCACAGCGCGGCAAGCAGGCAGCCGCCACCCATCGCTCACCGTTGCCGCAGAAGCACCAGACGCGTAGGTTTCCTCAGCGGCGCCTAGAGATAGGCCTCCGCCGAGGCCTCCTCCGCGGCGCAATTCGTTTCCGAAATTGCCGGTCGTCCGGCACTCGGCTTTCATATCTCTCCCGTGTCTACAATCGGTCTTTGAACATGCGGTCGCGCATTCGGATTGATGTCGGCGCGTGTCGAGGGCCGACGCGCGACCGGGAAAGGAAAAGTAGCCGCTGACGGAGTTCGCCTGGCCGATCGCAGACCCGGCCGGTTCGGCGCACGCTCGTGGTTTGCCGGTCCGCAACGCCTCCTTCGCATAGTCGCGACGGCTTGACAGGCATAAATTGGGGCCAATACTTAGTCGTATGGCTAAGCATAGGAAGGGTCTCGACGGGGTTTTCCACGCGCTGAGCGACGCGACTCGGCGCGCCATCATCGAACGGCTCACCCGCGGGCCAGCCTCGGTCTCGGATCTCGCGAAACCCTTCGAGATGGCGCTCCCCACCGTCGTTCAGCACCTGGCCGTGCTGGAGATCGCAGGTGTCGTGAGTTCCGCCAAGGTCGGGAGGGTCCGCACCTACCAGCTGTCCGTCGGAGCACTCCACCCAGCAACTGCCTGGACGAGCGCACAACGTCTCCCCGCCGAACGCCGACTCGACCCTCTCGGTGCGTACTTGCACACCATCAACAACCCGACCAGCAACCCCGCTAACAGCCAGGAGTGAACAGCATGGGCGACACCGTCGAGCACAGCCAGGTCCACGCCACCTTCGTCGTGGAGCGCAGCTACCCCTCGCCCATCGCAGCGGTCTGGCACGCGCTGTCGGACAACGACGCACGTGATCAGTGGTTCGGCGCCGGTGACGCCTTCCACACGACGCAGAAGTCGCACGACTTCCGGGGTCGGCGGCAAGGGCCACGAGGACGGGCAGTGGCACGGCGGCCCCCGCTCGGTCTTCACCTCCACCTACACCGACCTCGTCGAACACAACCGGATCGTGTCCACCTACGACATGTGGATCGACGGCAGGCACCTGTCGACCGCACTCACCACCATCACCGTGCGCGCCGACGGCGACCGCACCCACCTGTCCTACACCGAGCAAGGCGTCCACTTCGACGGCCTGGACAACGTCGCAGGCCGTCAGGAGGGGACCGACGGACTACTCGACCAGCTTGGCGCCTACCTCGCCGGCTCCTCATGACCGAAACCACCCTCGCCCGGCGCCCAGCCTGGAACGTCGTCGCCCTGGGCTGCGGCGCCGCGCTCGCCGTCAACCTGCTGCTCTACGCAGCCGGAAAAGCCGCCGGAGGCGCCGTCACATACACCCAGCAGGCCAGACCACAGCCATCGATGCCGCCGCGATCACCATCACCCCAATCGCCGTCGGCCTCGGCCTGGCGTCCTACCTGCTGCGACGCTGGCCAGGATCACTCAACGGACTCCAACTCGGCGCCGCCGTGATCGCCGTCGCCAGCATCGGACTGATGGCCATCCCCGCGAACTCGACACCACCAGCACCCTGTTCCTCGCCAGCATGCACCTGACCACGATCCCCGTCACGCTTACATGCCTGTCCCACCTGCACTCCCCAAGTTAGCTCCGAGCCAAGGCCCTGTCCCACAGGAACGACACGTGAAAGCAGCAGGCGTCGCTCCTCACCATCCGGCCTGCGAAGATCGCGATCCCGTCGAGCGGCGGCTGGGCCGGCAACGTCCACATCTGCCGCTGGGCGCGTGGGTGCATGGACGGCGTGAAGAACGGTTACTACTACAAGTTCAGGGCCGCAGTGGCGGGCATCAAGAAGCGGCATTCCTGAACGGGGTGGGGCTGTCAACCCTTTGTTCTCAGCGTTTTTTGGTTCGGGGGGGATGGCTGAAGGCATGCGTTGACCGTGGGGCGGGGT
>JAYSQK010000310.1:0-1860 GCA_043721555.1 Frankiales bacterium | reverse complement strand
GAAGTGGCGGACAGGGATTGTTCACCTACGAGCAGGTGTCGGGCTACGGCTGCGTAGGTTACGGTCCCGAACATGACTGCGACGCCGGAGCTGTTCGACGCCCCCGTGACGACCATCGCGTACGCCGGGGACGACAGCAGGCCGCTGCAGCTCGTCCCGACCACCGAGGCGAAGGCGCGCTGGGAGCAGTTCGCCCTCGGGGTGTTCATCATCGTGCCGCTGCTCGCCGTGGCCGCGGCCGGGTTCGTCGTCTGGGGGCACGGGCTGTCGCTGACTGACGTCCTGCTGTCCACGGTGTTCTACGCGATCACCCTGCACGGCATCACGGTCGGATTCCACCGCTACTTCACGCACGGGTCGTTCAAAGCCAAGCGGCCACTGCGGATCGCCCTTGCCATCGCCGGCAGCATGGCCATCGAGGGGCCGGTCACCCGCTGGGTCGCCGATCACCGCCGGCACCACGCCTACAGCGACGCCGAGGGCGACCCCCACTCCCCCTGGCGCTACGGCAACGACTTCCGCGCGCTGTGCAAGGGGCTGTTTCACGCCCATGTCGGCTGGCTGTTCGATGTCGAGCAGACCGATCAGCAGCGGTTCGTCCCGGACCTGCTCGCCGACCGTGACGTCGCCCGGGTGGCCAAAGCGTTCCCGGTGCTGGTCGTCGTCTCGCTCCTCACGCCGCCGCTGATCGGCGGGCTGGTCACCATGAGCTGGACCGGTGCCCTCACCGCCTTCTTCTGGGCGTCGGTGATCCGGATCGGCGTCCTGCACCACATCACCTGGTCGATCAACTCGATCTGCCACACCTGGGGCAACCGGCCGTTCGTCACCCGCGACCGGGCCGTCAACGTCTGGTGGCTGGCGGCGATCTCCGGCGGGGAGAGCTGGCACAACCTGCACCACGCCGACCCGACCTGCGCGCGGCACGGTGTCGACCGGGGGCAGATCGACAGCAGTGCCGTGACCATCCGCGCGTTCGAGCGGCTCGGCTGGGCCCACGACGTCAGGTGGCCCAAGCCCGAGCGGCTCGACGCCAGGCGGGCCACCGCCGCCTAGCCTTGCCTGCGTGGCCGACGAAGGACGATCAGCGAGAGTCCGCATGACCGGCAAGCAGCGGCGCGAACAGCTGCTCGACGTCGGCCGAACCCTGTTCGCCGAGCGGGGGTACGACGGGACATCGGTCGAGGAGATCGCCTCCCGAGCAGGGGTCTCCAAGCCGGTCGTCTATGAGCACTTCGGCGGCAAGGAGGGCCTCTACGCGGTTGTCGTCGACCGGGAGGTGCAACGGCTGCTCGACACGTTCACGGCGGCGCTGACCGGCGACAAGCCGCGGTTGCTCCTCGAGCAGGCGACGCTTGCGTTGCTCACCTACATCGAGGATCAGGCCGACGGGTTCCGGATCCTCGTCCGCGAATCGCCGGTCGGCCTCGAGCGCAGCGGCGGCTTCGCCACGATCATCAGCGACATCGCCAGCCAGGTCGAGCACATCCTCGGTGGGGAGTTCAAGCGGCTGGGCTTCGAGACCAAGCTGGCCGCGCTCTACTCCCAGGCCCTGGTCGGCATGGTCGCGCTGACCGGCCAATGGTGGCTCGACCACCGCAAACCCAAACGGGACGAGGTGGCGGCTCACCTGGTCAACTTGGCCTGGAACGGCCTGTCCCACCTCGAGCCCAAGCCGAAGCTCACCGCACCGGCCGTCCACTGAGCCGGCTTCGGGCAGGCACGTCGAGCCAGGCGGGCGGCGCGCGGGCGCCACTCAGTTGATCTTTGCGCACCCGGCGGGCTCAGCGCCGCCCCAGAGTGCACAAAGATCACCAAACCGATTCGGCCCCAGCAGCGATCACCGACCGATCCGGGCCG
>JAYSQK010000309.1:0-2385 GCA_043721555.1 Frankiales bacterium | reverse complement strand
GGTCCAGGGAGTCGCGAGCCAGCTCACCGGTCCGGCGAGGGCGCTGAGGATCGGCTCTCGTTCGGCCACGACGGCCGCAAGTGCTGCCAGGAGCGCCCCGGCGGCGGCTTCGGTCCGGCGGGCGCGGCGGAGCAACCCCACGGCCAGCAGGCCCAGCAGCGCCACCGCGGCCGGCACGAGTGGGAGTTGCCCCTCGGTCACTGCCGTTCCCAGGGGCACCGTGGCCGCGGCGGCGAGCAGCGGCACTACCCCAGCAGCCGCCGGCCGGACGCGCACGGCGAGCCCGGCCACCACCACGGCGACAGCGAGCAGCCCGGCCGCGCCGGCCCGGTCGTTCAAGGCCGCCGCGCCGGCAGAGAACGCGAGCGCGCCGCCGAGCGCGACGGCGCCGCACTTCGCCGCGATCCGCCAAAGATCATCCCGCGCCCGGTCGGTCGCGGTGCGATCGCTGTTGTCGGGGCGGCCGGTGGCGTCTGCGCCGCGCAGCCGGTCGGCCACGGCCAAGTCGACCGCCGCGAGACCCGCGAGCACGACACCCGTGACGGCCTCGGATGCACCGGTGCGCTGCAGGAGCAGCAGCACCGGCAGCTGGGCCAGCACGACTGCAGCCAGCCTTGCCATTCGCAGCGGGACGGCGACGGCGTACGCGCCGGAGAGGATCGCGAGGGTCGCGGTGGCGACCGCCGCGTAGGAGGTGCTGTTGGTCGAGGCGGCGAGGCCGGCTCGACGCAGCGCCACGGCATCGAGGATCGCCAGTGCGAGCGCGACGGCCCCGACGGCCTCGGCGGAGGCGTCGAGCCCACGGGCCCGCAGCCGCACCGGGGCGTACGCCGCGGCGGCGGTGAGCGTCAGCAGGATCATTGCCCGCCCGACCACCCCGAGATGGCGGTAGGTCACGGCGGTGAACACGACGCCCGCGCCGGCCAGTAACAGCGCCCCGAGGCTGAGCAGCACGTTCTGCACCTGCCGCGGAGACGCTTCGGCGGCGCTGCGGACCGGGCCTTGCAGGTGGTCGGGCACGGGTTGGCGCCGCAGGAGGCGCAGGAGGCGGCCACGCTCGGCCAGCAGGACGCCACGTCGTCCCTCGAGGGAGGCCAGCTGCTGGTCGACCTCCCACAGGCGGGCGGCGTCCGGCCCGGTGAGCGGCAGCCCACAGGCGCCGCAGGTCAGGGCCCCGGTCAGCGGCGCGGAGCAGTCGGGGCAGCACACGGAGGTGATCATGTTTCCAGCGTGTCGAGGAACGGGCGCGGCGTCGTGAGTGGACCTACTCAAACCTCGGCCAGAAGCGGCGGTGAGGTAAGCCGGTGCAGCACCCCAGGCGGGTGGCCGTCGCAGGCCGACGCTGATCAATCCCACTACCGCGGCGGTCATGGGCGACTACGACCCACGCATCGCGAGTCTGTATGACCAGGACAATCCAGACGGGCCAGATCACGACTTTTACCGCAACCTGGCCGACTACTTGGCTCCTCGCACGATCATTGATCTGGGGTGTGGCACCGGACTGCTCACGGTGACGCTGCGCCACCCGGACCGAACCGTTGTTGGCATCGACCCTTCGCACAGCATGCTCGACCTTGCACGGCAACGTTTGGGCGGCCAGGGCGTGCAATGGGTCCGCGGCGACGCTTCATCGCTCGCCCGCAGGGGCGCTGACCTGATCGTGATGACCGGGAACGTCGCGCAGCACATCGTCGGTACGGCGTGGCCCGCTGCACTTCGCGATGTGTCTGCGGCGCTCAAGCCGGGTGGACGGCTGGTCTTTGAGAGTCGCAACCCGGCGGCTCGCGCCTGGGAGGACTGGGCCGCCACGGGCCGGACGACTCGGGAGACAACGCTCGGCACGGTGACCGAGTGGCTGGAGGTGGAGCCGATGACACGAGATGGGCACGTCACGTTCCTGGCCCACAACGTTCTTGCCTGGTCCGGCGAAACCATTGTCGAGCGTCAGACGCTGGCCTTTCGAAGCGAACACCGCATCCGCTTCGACCTCGCCGACGCTGGATTGCAGGTCGAGGCGGTACGGGGTGGCTGGAACGACGAGCCTGTCGGGGTGCACAGCCGGGTGATGGTGTTCCAGGCGAAACGACCCGACCTGGAGGCCTCGGACCGACCCGACGGCACCGCCTGAGCCCCCCTCCCTCTCTGCACCGTCGCAGCTGGCTATCCCGCACCCGGGCATGCCTGTGCGGCCCAGTGAGTGCTGGACCGGTCGAGGCGGGGTCATCTGGGTGGCCCGGCGCCGACCAGGGGGTTGTCGGGCAGCTGCTGGAGCCAGCCGGCTGGGGTCATCGTCCGGCCGCCGGTGCAGAGCAGCTGGCCTTGTTGATCGTGGAGTTGGTGGTGGTGTTGGTGACATAGCAGCACGAGGTTGTCGAGGTTGGT
>JAYSQK010000308.1:0-7752 GCA_043721555.1 Frankiales bacterium | reverse complement strand
CGCGACTGCCGGTCGGGTGCCGGGGAGGACGAGGTTGGGAACGCCTGCCGGTACGCCGTACACTCGTCGCTCTGGGGCCCGTCGCCTCCGCTCCGGCGCGCCCGCGCTCCGAGGCGGGCGGCAACCGGCACCGGAGGTGCGTAGCTCAATTGGCAGAGTCCCGGTCTCCAAAACCGGTTGTTGCAGGTTCAAGTCCTGTCGCCCCTGCACGGTCCGCCAGCGCAGCATTAGCACCGATCACGAGACGAGACGAGGACGCCATGAGCGACAGCGCGGGGACCGCCACCGCGGCCCGTGGTGACGACGGCGCACCCGCGAAGCGCGAGCGCCGGCCGGCGCTCCCGAGTCGGATCAACACCTTCATCCGGCAGGTGCTGGCCGAGTTGCGCAAGGTCATCTGGCCGACCCGCGCCGAGCTCATCACCTACACCTCCGTCGTGCTCGTCTTCGTGGTGATCATGGTGTCGATCGTGGCGGTCTTTGACTATGTCTTCACCCAGGGTGTGCTGGCCGTGTTCGGCAAGTAGTCCCAGCAGCACCCTCCTTTGCACCTACCCCCAGCCGAGAGCAGGACGTGTCCGTGTCCGACAGCACGCAGCAGCCGCCCGACGACGACGCCGAGGGCGTGGGTCGTTCGGAGCAGGGCGAGGCCGTGTCGGCCACCTCCGAGGCTCCCGCCCCCGCAGCCGACCCTGCCGAGCTCGGTGCCAGCGGCACCGAGGACGGCGATCCCTACGTCGCGGCCGACGCCGAACCGGCCCAGGAGGTGGGGCAGCGGCCAGCGGTTGCGGCCGCCGGCTTCAGTGACGTCTCCGATCAGGAGCGCCCCGCCATCCAGGGCGCACCGGCCGACCTCCCCCTCGAGGCGCCGGCCCAGGACGAGGCAGCACCGGCCCCGGTGGCCGCGGCCGAGCCCGCCGTCGAGGACGTCGCCGGTGACCCCGAGGACGACTTGCGCAGTGCGCTCGCGGGCCTGCCCGGTGACTGGTACGTCGTGCACTCCTACGCCGGCTATGAGAACAAGGTGAAGACCAACCTCGAGTCGCGGATCTCCAGCCTCAACATGGAGGACTTCATCTATCAGATCGAGGTCCCCACCGAGGAGGTCATGGAAGTCAAGGGCGGCAAGCGGCAAGCCGTCGTCCGCAAGAAGCTGCCGGGCTATCTGTTCGTCCGGATGGACCTCACCGACGAGTCGTGGTCAGCGGTCCGCAACACGCCAGGCGTCACCGGATTCGTCGGCCAGACCTCCCGGCCGACCCCGCTCACCCTGACCGAGGTCGTCAAGCAACTCGCCCCGCCGAAGCAGAAGACCGTCGTGGCCCAAAAGGCCGTCGACTTCGAGGTCGGCGAGTCGATCACCGTCACCGACGGGCCGTTCGCGACCCTGCCGGCGACGATCAACGAGATCAGCCTGGACAGCCAGAAGCTCAAGGTGCTGGTGTCGATCTTCGGCCGCGAGACGCCGGTCGAGCTGTCCTTCAACCAGGTCGCCAAGCTCTAGCTCCGGCTCCCGTCACCGAGAAAGAATCCGCACATGCCTCCCAAGAAGAAGCTCGCTGCCGTGATCAAGCTGCAGATCAAGGCCGGTATCGCCACCCCCGCCCCGCCCGTGGGCCCGGCGCTCGGGCAGCACGGCGTCAACATCATGGAATTCTGCAAGCAGTACAACGCAGCCACCGAGAGCCAGCGGGGCGACATCGTCCCCGTCGAGATCTCGGTCTTCGAGGACCGCTCGTTCACCTTCGTCACCAAGACGCCGCCGGCCGCGCGGATGATCCTCAAGGCCGCCGGCGTGGACAAGGGCTCGCCGACGCCGCACAAGACCAAGGTCGCGACGATCTCCCAGGCCCAGGTCCGGGAGATCGCGACCACCAAGATGGAGGACCTCAACGCCCGCGACCTCGACGCGGCCGCCCTCATCATCGCCGGCACCGCCCGTTCGATGGGCATCACCGTCACCGGCTGACGCCTGCACCACCACCTGCACCGCCTGTGGGAGGACGCCGACCGTCGGCGCCCGTCATCACCACGACACCTCTGGAGAACCATGAAGCGCAGCAAGGCCTACCGCGCCGCCGCGGAGAAGTTCGACATCGACACCGTCTACAGCCCGCTCGAGGCCATCCGCCTCGCGAGGACGACCAGCACCACCAAGTACGACGCCACCGTCGAGGTGGCCATGCGCCTGGGCGTGGACCCCCGCAAGGCCGATCAGATGGTCCGTGGCACCGTCAACCTGCCGCACGGCACCGGCAAGACCGCCCGGGTGATCGTCTTCGCGACCGGTGATCGGGCCGCCGAGGCGCTCGCGGCCGGCGCCGACGAGGTCGGCAGTGACGACCTCATCGAGAAGATCCAGAAGGGCTTCCTCGACTTCGACGCCGCGGTCGCGACGCCGGACCAGATGGGCAAGGTCGGCAAGATCGCCCGGATTCTCGGCCCCCGCGGCCTGATGCCCAACCCGAAAACCGGCACCGTCACGGCGGATGTCACCAAGGCCGTCGGCGACATCAAGGGCGGCAAGGTCAACTTCCGGGTCGACAAGCAGGCCAACCTGCACCTGGTCATCGGGAAGGCGAGCTTCGACGAGAAGTTGCTGATCGAGAACTACGGCGCTGCGCTGGACGAGATCGGCCGGGCCAAGCCGTCGGCCGCGAAGGGCAAGTACCTCAAGAAGATCACCGTCACCACCACGATGGGCCCCGGCATCCAGGTCGACCCGAACAAGACGCGCAACCTGCTCGAGGACGGCACCGACACCCGCCCGGAGTAGCCCGCTGCTAGCATCACGTCAGCCCAAGACCGCTGGTCATTCCCGCCCCCCGGGCGAGGATGGAAGGCCCCGCTCACGCGGGCGACCCGCGCAGGCGACACGGACAGCCCCGACCGTCGAGGTCGGACTGCTGACGCCCCGTGCGCTGCCTGCGCCGGGGCGTTCCTCGTGGATGGACGCCCCGCCGGCGCCCACCCCGAGAGGAGGCCCATGGCCGCCGACACCACCGACACCGTCACCGACGGCGTGGTGCACGCCCGAGCCACCGTCCGGCCCGACAAGGCCAAAGCGGTGACCGCACTCACCGAGTCCTTCCGCGACTCGACCGCCACGGTGCTCACCGAGTACCGCGGGCTCACCGTCAAGCAGATCACCGAGCTCCGGGTCGCCCTGGGCGCGGAGACGACGTACACGGTGGTCAAGAACACGCTCACCAAGCTGGCCGCAGCCGGCGCGGGCCTGGACGGACTCACGGCCCTGCTCGAGGGCCCGACCGCCGTGGCGTTCGTGGCCGGCGAGCCGGTGACGGCCGCCAAGGCGCTGCGCGACTACGCCAAGACCCACCCGGCGCTGGTCATCAAGGGCGGGGTTCTGGACGGCAAGACCATGACCGCCGCCGAGATCAACAAGCTCGCCGACCTCGAGTCGCGTGAGGTGCTGCTGGCCAAGATGGCCGGCGCGATGAAGGCCTCGCTCACCCAGGCCGTCTACCTGTTCGCAGCGCCCCTCGCGCAGGTGGCCCGGCTCGCCGGCGCCCTGCAGGCCAAGGCCGAGACCGACCCGTCGATCATCGGCGGGGCAGGCACGCCCGCTGCCCCGGCGGAGGCCGCACCGGAGGCAGCACCAGCAGCCGAGGCCGAAACGACCTCGGACGACGCAGCGAACCCGGCCGCGGGCGAGGCCCTGCCGCACCCGAGCGACCAGTCGGCCCCGGCCGGTGTGATCGCCCACGACAGCACCGACGCAGACAGCAGCGACAGCGACACCACCACCGCCTGACCGGCTCCGGCCACCGAACGACCCCACCCGACGCCGGAGACCGGCACACACCACCAAGGAGCCACCATGGCGAAGCTCAGCACCGACGAGCTGCTCGAGCAGTTCAAGGAAATGACGTTGATCGAGCTCTCTGAGTTCGTGAAGCAGTTCGAGGAGACCTTCGGCGTCACCGCCGCCGCCCCGGCGGCCGCGGCTGCCCCGGCTGCCGGCGGCGCCGGTGCTGGCGAGGAGGCCCCGGCCGAGCAGGACGAGTTCGACGTCATCCTCGAGGCCGCCGGCGACAAGAAGATCCAGGTCATCAAGGAGGTGCGCACCATCACCAGCCTCGGCCTGAAGGAGGCCAAGGACCTGGTCGACGGCGCGCCCAAGCCGGTCCTGGAGAAGGCCACCAAGGAGGCTGCCGAGAAGGCCAAGGCAGCGCTCGAGGCTGCCGGCGCCACGGTCACCATGAAGTAGGCACGCCCCACCACGCCGAAGGGCGGTCCCGCACGCGGGGCCGCCCTTCGGCATGCCCGCAGCTCGGCGTACCGCGGTTGCTCGTGCTGGATCAGGCCGCGAAACGCCCGGGTGTCGGGCGCCTGATCCAACACGAGCAAGCTCCGGCCGCAGCAACGGCTGGCCCCGGCGGACCGCGATGGGCTCGTGCTGGATCGGGCCGCGACACGCCCGTGAGTCTGGCGCCTGATCCAGCACAAGCGAGCTCCGGCCGCAGCAACGGCGAGCCCTCGGCGGACCGCGGTGGCTCGTGCTGGATCAGACCGCGACCCGCCCGCGTGTCGGGCGCCTGATCCAGCACAAGGACCGTCGGGACGGCGGACAGGTCGCCGGCAGGCCGTGACCCAGACCACAGACCGTCGTTACAACCGGGGACGAGGCCGAGACGACGCGACGAGGCAGGGAGGTGGTCCGGTGGGGGTCGAGATCCGGGTCGAGCAGCTGACGAAGCGGTTCGGCCGGCAGACCATCTGGGAGGACGTCACCCTCACCTTGCCCAAGGGCGAGATCTCGGTCCTGCTGGGGCCGTCCGGCACCGGCAAGTCGGTCTTTCTCAAGACGCTGATCGGGCTGCTGAAGCCGGAGCGCGGCAAGATCATCATCGACGGCACCGACATCACCAAGGTCAAGGAGAAAGAGCTCTACGAGGTGCGCAAGCTGTTCGGGGTGCTGTTCCAGGACGGCGCGTTGTTCGGCTCGCAGAACCTGTTCGACAACATCGCGTTCCCGCTGCGCGAGCACACCAAGAAGTCCGAGCGCGAGATCAAGGACATCGTGCTCGACAAGATGGAGATCGTCGGCCTGGCGGGCGCGGAGAAGAAACTCCCGGGTGAGATCTCCGGTGGTATGCGCAAGCGGGCCGGCCTCGCGCGGGCGCTCGTGCTCAACCCCGAGGTGCTGCTGTTCGACGAGCCGGACTCGGGCCTGGACCCGGTGCGCACCGCCTACCTGAACCAGCTCATCGTCGACCTCAACGCGCAGATCAAGGCGACCTTCCTGATCGTCACGCACGACATCAACACCGCCCGGACGGTGCCGGACAACATTGGCCTCCTCTACCGCCGGCACCTGGCGATGTTCGGCCCGCGGGAGATGCTGCTCAGCAGCAACGAGCCGGTCGTCCGCCAGTTCCTCAACGCCCAGCGCGAGGGGCCGATCGGGATGGCCGAGGAGAAAGACGCCGGCGAGCTCGCCGGCGAGGCCGGGATCGAGCTCGGCTCGCTGCCACCGATCCCGGTCCAGCTGGCGACCAGCAACGGCGACCTGCGCGCGTCGCAGCGACCGCCGGGCGCCTGGTTGCGCGAGCACGGCGTCACCCCGCCGGCCGGGTCGTTCGAAGGTCTCGACGTCGAGCTGTCCGCAACCGAGACGACCAGTCCTGCCGGCCCGCCACCGCCCACCGACGACCGGCTCGCCCGGGCGCTCGCGGCTTCGGCCCGGCGGCGAGCGGCCGCCGACGCCGACGCTGTCGATGCCGCTGACGAAAGCGCGCGAGACGAGCCCGCCGTCGTCCCGGAGCGGGGCCGGCTGCTGGCGGCCGTCCGCCGCGGCCGTCCGCGGGGCTCCGCCTGATGGCGGTCTCGGCGCTCGCTCCCGTCCGCGGGGCCGGCGAGTTCTTCGCGCTGTGCCTCGATGTCCTGCGGGGGCTGTTCAAGCGGCCGTTCCAGGGCGCGGAGTTCGTCCAGCAGGCGTGGTTCATCGCCTCGGTGACGATCCTGCCGACGGCGCTCGTCTCGATCCCGTTCGGGGCCGTGCTCGCCCTGCAGATCGGCAACCTGACCAAGCAGATCGGCGCCCAGAGCTTCACCGGCGCGGTGGCCGTGCTCGGCGTCGTCCGCGAGGCGAGCCCGATCGTGACCGCCCTGCTCATCGCCGGTGCCGGCGGGTCGGCGATCTGCGCCGACCTGGGGTCACGCAAGATCCGCGAGGAGCTCGACGCGATGGAGGTGCTCGGCGTCAGCCCGCTGGCCCGCCTGGTCGTCCCGCGCGTCCTCGCCTCGATGCTGGTGGCGTTCTTCCTCAACGGCATGGTCGCCGTCGTCGGCGTCGTCGGCGGCTACTTCTTCAACGTCATCCTGCAGGGCGGTACCCCCGGCGCCTACCTGGCGTCGTTCACCGCGCTCGCCCAACTCCCCGACCTCTACGTCGGGCAGCTCAAGGCCGTCATCTTCGGGGCCATCGCC
Source organism: Frankiales bacterium (assembly GCA_043721555.1). GTDB lineage: Bacteria > Actinomycetota > Actinomycetes > Mycobacteriales > SCTD01 > JAYSQK01. The sequence continues at coordinate 1,299 of JAYSQK010000308.1, read as the reverse complement.
GCCCTCGTCGCGTCGTACAAGGGGCTCGGCGCCAAGGGCGGCCCGAAGGGTGTCGGCGACGCGGTCAACCAGAGCGTGGTCATCAGCTTCATGTTGCTGTTCCTCACCAACTTCCTGATCACCGCGGTGTACTTCCAGGTCGTCCCGCAGAAGGGCGGCTGAGATGGCCGTCTCGACGGGCACCCCGCTGCCCCCGGTGCTCGGAGCGCCGGTCCGCGCGGCGAAAAAGGTCGGCAACACCGGCCTGGCGTTCCTCGACGACCTCGGCGCCCAGCTGGGCTTCTACGGCCGCTCGATCTTCTGGAGCTACCGGACCCTGACCCGCTACAAAAAAGAGGTCATCCGGCTGCTCGCAGAGGTCTCGCTCGGTTCCGGCGCGCTGGCCCTGGTCGGCGGCACCGTCGGTGTCATCGCCTTCCTCACCTTCTTCACCGGCACCGAGGTCGGGTTGCAGGGCTACGCCGCACTCAACCAGCTGGGCACCTCCAACTTCACCGCGTTCCTGTCGGCATACTTCAACACCCGCGAGATCGCGCCACTGGTAGCCGGTCTCGCCCTCTCAGCGACGGTGGGCTGCGGGTTCACCGCTCAGCTCGGCGCGATGCGGATCTCCGAGGAGGTCGACGCCCTCGAGGTCATGGGGGTGCCGTCGCTGCCGTTCCTCGTCACGACGCGCATGATCGCCGGCTTCATCGCGGTCACGCCGCTCTATGTCATCGGCCTGCTCTCGTCCTACTTCGCGGCCCGGACCATCACGACCGGCTTCTACGGCCAGTCGACCGGCACCTACGACCAGTATTTCCACCAGTACCTGCCGGCGGTCGACGTGCTCTACAGCTTCGTCAAGGTGTTGATCTTTGCGGTGATCATCATCCTGATCCACTGCTACTACGGGTACTACGCCTCCGGTGGCCCGGCCGGCGTCGGGGTGGCTGTCGGCCGCGCCGTCCGCACCGCGATCGTCGCCATCAACCTGGTCGACTTCTTTCTCTCCCTGGCCATCTGGGGTTCGACGACGACCGTGAAGATCGCCGGCTGATGTCTGCCCCCCGGCCTTCGAAGGGCGCAGCGCTGATCCGGCTCCGGCTGTCGGGCCTGGCCTTCCTGCTCGTCATCGCCAGCTTGGTCTGGCTCACGGTGCTGATCTACCAGAAGACCTTCACCCCCGTCGTCCACGTCCAACTCAAGGCGGACCGGATCGGCAACCAGTTGTCCGCGCCGGCCGATGTCAAAATCCGTGGCCTGGTCGTCGGCGAGGTCCGCGCCGTCCACTCCACCGGGAGCGGCGCGACCATCGAC
>JAYSQK010000307.1:0-9061 GCA_043721555.1 Frankiales bacterium | reverse complement strand
ACGGTCGACGGTGAGCGCGGCCTGTTGCCCGCGTCGCTCGAGTTCGCGCAGGTCCGGCTGGGCGATGCCGCGCTGCCAGTCGCCGAGCGGATCGGGGCGCATCCCCATGTAGACCTGCCGGGCGCGTACGTCGAGCCGGTGCTGCGCCCCCTCCTGCTGGGTCGCGAGGCGCTCGAGGGTGACCCGCAGGCCCCCGTCCCGGGCGGCTGCCGCATCGAGCTGGTCGGCGATGGTCTGGGCGTGCGCGGTCACCGCAACCAGCTCGGCGGTCAGCCGGGGCAGATCCTCCACGCGCGGCGGCCTGGGCGCGGCAACCCGCTGCGCCACCTCGCTGCGGACAGCCGTGCTGCGGAAAGCCGTGCTGCGGACAGCCGTGCTGCGGACAGCCGTGCTGCGGGTCGACGCGCCGGCCGGCCCGGCCGAACCGGGCAGCACGACGAAGATGGCCAACCCGGCCACCAGGCACCTCTGGGCGATGCGCACGTTGACCTGTCGACGCGCACGCCCCCCGTCTTGACCGCCGGTTCCCCGGTCGCGCCGCCGGCGCCCGAGGGAGGCCCACCGACAGCGCGGCAGTACGGTCGGGCGCATGCGGATCGGTGTGCTCACAGGTGGCGGGGACTGCCCCGGACTCAACGCGGTCATCCGCGCGGTGGTGCGCAAGGGGGTCGAGGTCTACGGACACGAGTTCGTCGGGTTCCGGGACGGCTGGAAGGGCCCGCTGGAGCGGGTCACGATGGAGCTCGGGGTGCCGCAGGTGCGCGGCATCCTGCCCCGCGGCGGGACCATCCTCGGCAGCAGCCGGACCAACCCGATCAAGCTCGAAGGAGGCGTCGAGCGGATCCGGACCAACCTCGCCGAGCTCGGCATCGACGCGTTGATCGCGATCGGCGGCGAGGACACCCTCGGCGTCGCGACCCAGCTCGCGGCGGCCGGGCTGACGGTCGTCGGTGTCCCGAAGACGATCGACAACGATCTCGGGGCGACCGACTACACCTTCGGCTTCGACACCGCCGTCCAGATCGCCGTCGACGCGATCGACCGTCTGCACACGACCGCCGAGTCACACCACCGGGCGCTGATCGTCGAGGTGATGGGCCGACACGCCGGCTGGATCGCGTTGCACTCCGGCCTCGCCGGGGGCGCCAACGTCATTCTCATCCCGGAGCGACCCTTCGACATCGACAAGGTCTGCGACTACGTCAAGGCCCGCTTCAAGCGGCACTACGCGCCGATCATCGTCGTGGCCGAGGGGGCTCAGCCGGCCGAGGGCACTCTCGGGCTCGAGCAGGGCGAGCTCGATGCCTTCGGGCACGTGCGGCTGGGCGGGATCGGACACGTGCTCGAGCGCGAGATCCAGGCCCGGACCGGCTTCGAGTCGCGGCAGACCGTGCTTGGCCACGTCCAGCGCGGCGGCACTCCCACGGCGTACGACCGGGTGCTCGCCACCCGCTTCGGCCTGCACGCGATTGATGCGGTGCACGAGGGCGACACTGGGGTCATGGTGGCGCTGCAGGGCACCGACATCGTCCGGGTGCCGCTCGAACAGGCGACCCGCGAGCTCAAGACGGTTCCGATCGAGCGGTACGCCGAGGCAGAGGTCTTCTTCGGCTGACCTGTTGACCTGTTGACCTGTTGACCCGGGTGACGGGCTGGCCGGGTGAGCCGCTGACAGCTGAACTGCTGATCGGCGGTGTTGATCTTTGCGCGGCAGGGAGCGGGGTTGCGCCGGGCCGACGTACAAAGATCATCGGATTGGGGCTGGCCAGGCGGTCCGGCGGCCCATCGCCCAGTGCTGGCACGCACGGGCGCCCAGCGCCCAGCGCGCGGGGTCACAGGGGCGCGGGAAGATCGAGCCGGTGCAGGACCGTGAGGCTGGTGACGGAGCGGGTGAGGGCGACGTAGAGCAGCCGCAGGGGGAGCGAGCCGGGCTCGAGCAGGACCACGTGGTCGAACTCCAGACCTTTGACGAGCTCGGTCGGGACGAGGGTGACCCGCGCTGACGGGCCGGCGTCGGCGAGGTGTTCGGCGCCGGGCAGCCGGCCGGCCACCGCCGCCAGCAGCTCAGGGTCGTCGCTGACCACCGCCACCGAGCCGAGGCCGGAGCGGTCCTGGACGGCACCCACCGCCTCGCGCAGCAGCTGCTCGAGATCGGCGACGCGGCGTACCGTCAGTGCGCCCTCGACGTGCCGCAGCGATGTCGCGGCCGGCAGGGCCGGCGCGATCACCGGCAGCAGCCGATTGGCCAGGTCGAGGACGTCGCGCGGGACGCGGTAGCCGGTGGTCAGTGCCACCACGATGCCGTCGGGCTTGCCGAGGTGGTGCAGCACCTCGGTCCAGTCGGCGCAGGCCCACGGCGTGGTGGCCTGCGCGAGATCGCCGAGTACGGTGGCACTGCCGGTGCGGCAACGTCGGCCGACCGCCCGCAGCTGCATGGGCGAGAGGTCCTGGGCCTCGTCGAGCACGATGTGGGCGTAGCCGTCCTGCCGGTCGATCAGGTGAGCGGCCTCGTCGAGCAGGGGAAGGTCGGCGCGGGTCCAGCGCCGCCGGCCGGGAGGGCGCAGCAGCATCGCCTGCTCGGCCTCGGTCAGCACCCCGCGGGCTGCCCGGGCCAGCCGGTCAGGATCGGTGAGGACCCGAGTGACCAGGGCCGTCGGGGTGACCGGGGGCCAGGCAGCATCGACGTACGCCCGGACCTCCCGGCTCCGGGCCAGCCGCTCCACCGCGTCGTGCTGCTGGCCGGAGCCGGCGTCCTCCTTCGCGCGGACTAACTGCCCGGCGAGCGCACCTGCCAGGGCGTCCCGGCCGCTGGTCCAGGCGAGCCCACGGGCCCGGACGGCCCGTTCCAGTGCGTGGACCTGCTCGGGTTGCACCCGCCAGCGGCGCGTTCCGACGACGTGCACGAGTGGTTCCTGCGGCCGGACGACGTGCAGCCACAGCGCATTGGCGAGCACCGCCGCCATCCGTACGTCGCCCTTCAGGACGGCGACCTCGTCCCGGTCGGCGCCGCTGATCGGCACCTGCGGCGCGAGATCCTCGACGGTGGCCTGCGTCACCCGTACCTCGCCGAGGGCGGGGAGCACCTCCTGGACGTAGGACAGGAAGGCCCGGTTGGGCCCGACCACCAGCACGCCGGTGGCCAGCCGTTGCCGGTGCGCATAGAGCAGATACGCCGCACGGTGCAGCCCCACCGCGGTCTTACCGGTGCCGGGAGCGCCTTGCACACAAAGGGTGTCGCTGAGTGCGGCGCGGACCAGGACGTCCTGTTCCGGTTGGATGCTCGCGACGATGTCGCGCATCGGTCCGGTCCGCGGTCGCTCGATGTCCTCGACCAGCAAGGCGCTCGTCGACGCCGGCCGATCGAGCCGGTCGTCCTCGTAGGCCGTCAGGACACCGTCCCGAAAGCCGAAACGGCGGCGCAACTCGACCCCCATCGGGTTGGTTGCGCTGGCCCGGTAGAACGGTTCGCTGACCGGCGCGCGCCAGTCGACGACGACCGGCTCGCCGTCCGAACCGGTGACGTGCCGACGCCCGACGTGGAACACCTCCCCGGTCACCTGCTGGTCGAGCCGGCCGAAAAACAGCGGCGTCACCCCGTCGTCGAGCAGCTGGTCGAACCGGCGGGCGAGCGTCGCAGTGAGAGCCCGGGTCGTGAGTTCGTCGTTTCCCCAGGCCTTCTGGCCATCGAGCAGCGCCTGGGTGCGCTCGCGCATTCGCTTGAGCTCGGCCCGCGCCAGCACGAGATAGGCCCGCTCGGCGGCCAAGATGTCTGTCAAACCGGCGCTCCTCGGGCCGAAGCCGCGCGATTACCACGGCAACAGAAGGACCAACATGCCAGCGCCGTACGACGGGGCGCGCGGACCGGTGCGGCCAGGTGTCGCACTAGCCTCGCCCTCGTGATCCCTTCGCTGTCCGGCCTCGACACCTGGCGCGCGTTGCCCGCCGCCCAGCAACCGAACTGGCCGGATCTGGACGCCGTGGCGGCGGTGGGGCGCACGCTGTCGACGGTGCCGCCGCTGGTCCAGCCGCACGAGTGCGACGTCCTGCGCGCGCGTCTGGCCGCGGTCGCCCATGGCGAGGCCTTCCTGCTGCAGGGCGGCGACTGCGCGGAGACCTTCGACGCCAACACCGCCGGCGGGATCCGCGGCAAGGTGCTGACGCTGCTACAGATGGCGGTCGTGCTGACCTACGGCGCAAGCCTTCCGGTGGTCAAGGTCGGCCGGCTGGCCGGGCAGTACGCCAAGCCCCGGTCGACCGATCTGGAAGCCGCGACCGGCCTGCCGTCGTACCGCGGTGACGCCGTCAACGAGCTGCACGGCGACCGCACGCCGAACCCCGAGCGGATGGTGCGCGCCTACGCCAACAGCGCCGCGACGCTGAACTTCATGCGGGCAATGGCGCACGACGGCAGCTCGGACCTGCACGCGGTGCACGACTGGAACACCGCGTTCGTGCGCAGCTCGCCGGCCGGCTCGCGGTATGAGGAGCTCGCGACCGACATCGAACGGGCGCTGGCGTTCATGCGGGCGTGCGGCCTGGACCCGGCGCACACGCCGGTCACCCAGGGCACCGAGCTGTATTCGAGCCACGAGGCGCTGCTGCTGGAGTACGAAGCCGCCCTCACCAGGCCGGACGACAACGGGACGCTGTACGACCTGTCGGCGCACCTGGTCTGGGTGGGTGAGCGGACCCGTGACCTCGGCGGCGCGCACGTCGAGTTGCTCAGCCGGATCGCGAACCCGGTCGGGGTCAAGCTCGGGCCGTCGGCGACGCCGGCCGACGCCGTCGCGCTGTGTGAGCGGCTCGACCCGGACCGCCTGCCAGGCCGGCTCACCGTGATCACCAGGATGGGCGCCGGGAAGGTCCGTCAGCTGCTGCCGCCGATCGTGGCTGCGGTCGAGACCGCCCGCGGGCCAGGCAGTGTTGTATGGACCTGCGACCCGATGCACGGCAACACCACCGAGACCGCCAGCGGCTACAAGACCCGGCACTTCGACGACGTGCTGGACGAGGTCCGCGGCTTCTTCGAGGTGCACGCCGCGCTCGGCACCCACCCGGGCGGGGTGCATGTCGAGCTCACCGGTGACGACGTGACCGAGTGCCTCGGCGGGGCCTACGACCTGACCGACGCCGATCTGGCCGGGCGTTACGAGACGGCCTGCGATCCCCGGCTCAACACCGGTCAGTCGATCGAGTTGGCCTTCCTGGTCGCCGAAATGCTGCAGCGGGCCCGCGGGTCGGCGCACTGATCAACCCGTCGAGGTGAACACCGCGTCGGCCGCGTGCGTCCCGTCGCGGGCCTGGACGGTGTGCCGCCCGGGCAGATTGGCCGGGTCGTCGGCGGTCAATGAGGTCGTGAACCGGCCGCGGGCGTCAACCACGGCTTGCGCGCCGGCCCCGGTGGCCCCCCCGAGCACGTCGCGGTAGTTGATGACGACGGTCGCCCCCGGTTTCCATCCTCGCCCGGTGACCTGTACGGCGGTGCCGTTGGGACCCGAGGCCGGCGCCAGCGCGAGCGACAGCGGCTCGGCCACCACCGTCGGCAGCGGCGCGGTCGTGGCCACCGGCGGCTTGGTCGCGGCGATTGTCGGGGCCGGCGTCGGGGTGATCGTGAAGACACTCGTCGTGGGCTGCGCGGTCACGGTCGGCGGCGGCGCGGTCACGGTCGGCACGGCCGGCAGGGTGCGGACCGGATCGGCGGTCGGCGATGGCAGCAGGTCGTTCCCCGACGGCGCCGTAGCGGTCGGCGAACGGCTGAGCATGAACCCGACGAGCAGGCCCACCGCGACGGCAAGCAGGAGACCGACGGCCAGCATCAGGCCGCTCAGCGCCCGGCGCCGGCCAGGTGCGAAGGCCTGCTCCGCACCGGTCAGCAGCGCCCCGGTCAGCAGCGCTGCTGGCGGGAGCGTTGCGGTCGGCAAGGTTGCGCGCGCCGCGGCGGTCACGGCGGCGAGCAGTTGCTCGCGGGCAGCGTCCGGTAGGGCGATCACCACGAGGCCGCGCAGCAGCCGGCGGGCGCGTTCCTGGTCGCTCACGACGGCGCCGCATCGCTGGCAGGACTGGACGTGCCGGCGCAGTGTGGCGTCGCGGGTGGCGACCTGGCCACCCTCGGCGAGCCGGGCGAGCCCGGCGGGGTCGGTGGTGTGTGCGTCAAGCACCGCCGCCGGGCCTCCTGCCAGCGAGGGGAGCAGGGCGAGTCGGGCCTGCCCGACCGCAGTCATCGCGTCGTCCGGGGCGAGCCCCAGGACCCGCCCGACCGACGCCGCGGGCAGGTCGTAGGCGTCCCGCAGCAACAGCAGGACCCGCTCGACTTCCGGGCGTTCGTCGAGCGCACCGGCGAGGCGGGCCTGACCCGTATCTGTGCTGAGAAATCCTGCGCCAATGGCGATCTCGTCGCGAGCGTCGGTGGTTGATCGCGCGAGCTCGCGGCCCCGGGCGAACCACCAGCCCACCGGATCCGCGGCAGCTGTCGGGTCAGCTCGGGTCGAGGCGGGTTCGCCGGCCTGGGCAGCGACGAGGTCCAGCGCGCTCGTCTCGACGATCTGGAGCGCCGCGGCCGGCCCGCAGCCAAGGCGCCGGACCAGGTCATGCACCCGGTCGGCGTGCACCCGGACGGTGGCGAGCACGTCCTCGGCGGTCACCACGCACCTACCTTAGGTCGATGCACCCTGGCCTCGTGGACCTGCGCAGCGACACTCTGACCCGCCCGACCGCGGGCATGCGGGCCGTCATGGCTGCCGCCGAGGTCGGGGACGACGTCTACGGCGAGGATCCGACCGTCAACGCCCTGGAGGAACGGGTCGCTGCCCTGTTCGGCCACGCCGCGGCGGTGTTCGTCCCGAGCGGCACGATGGGCAATCAGCTCTGCCTTCGTCTCGTCGTACCGCCGGCGCAGGAGTTGTTGTGCGACGCCGACGCGCATGTCGTCACCTACGAGCACGGCGGCGCCGCCCAGCACGGTGGCATCCAGAGCCGCACTGTGCAGGGCGGGCTGCTGTCGGTCGACACCGTCGAGCCTGAGTTGCGGCCGGCCGGCTGGGGCACGGTCGCGACCCGTGCGGTCTCGGTCGAGCAGACCCACAACCGTGGTGGGGGAGCGGTGCACGAGCTCGCCGCCCTGCAGGGACTCCGCGCGCTCACCTCGGCGCACGGCGTCGCGCTGCATTGCGACGGCGCCCGCATCTGGAACGCGCACGTCGCCACCGGTGTCCCGCTCACCGGGTACGGCGCACTGTTCGACACCATGTCGGTCTGCCTGTCCAAGGGCCTCGGAGCGCCGGTCGGCTCGATGGTGGTCACCGACGCCGCCCGCGCGGACGAGGCACGGGTGCTGCGCAAACGGCTGGGCGGTGGGATGCGGCAGGCCGGGATCCTCGCCGCAGCAGGCATCTTCGCGCTGGAGCACCACCTCGACCGGCTCGCCGAGGACCACCGACGGGCCGCGCTCATCGGCGCGGCTGTCGGGGTGCAACCAGCCACCAACATCGTGCCGATCGCCGTCGCTGACGCCCGCGCCTTTGCCGTGGGGGCGCGCGAGCTCGGCGTCTTGTTGTCGGTGATCGGGCCGCACCGGGTGCGTCTGGTCACTCACCTCGACATCGACGACGCCGGCGCCAACCACGCGGCCGACGTGGTCGCCCGACTGCTGTCAGACGAGCCGCCGGCCGACCAGCGGGGGTAGCTCGCGGCAGGCCACGGCCAGCTCGTCGAGCAACTCGCCGTACAGCGCCTGCGGACCGTCGCACAGCGCCACCGTCGGATCGGGGTGCACATCGACGATGACGCCGTCGGCTCCGACCGCGATCGCGGCTCTGGTCAGTGGCACCACGAGCTCGCGTTTGCCGCCGGAGTGCGACGGGTCGATGATGACCGGTAGGTGCGAGAGTCCCTGCACGACAGGCACTGCAGCGATGTCAAGGGTGTTGCGGGTGCCGGTCTCGAAGGTCCGGATGCCTCGCTCGCACAGCACGATGTCGAGGTTGCCGCGCTGCGCGACGTATTCCGCCGCCATCAGCCACTCCTCGTAGGTCGCCGTCATCCCGCGCTTGAGCATCACCGGTTTGCCGGCGCTGCCGGCCGCCTGCAGCAGGGCGAAGTTCTGCATGTTGCGGGTGCCGATCTGCAGCATGTCGGCCCATTCGGCGACGAGCGGTACATCGGCGGCGTCGACGACCTCCGTGACGATCGGCAGGCCGGTCTGTTCGCGGACCTCGGCCAGGATGCGCAGCCCTTTCTCGCCGAGGCCCTGGAAGGCGTACGGGCTCGTCCTGGGCTTGAAGGCGCCGCCCCGCAGCAGGGTGGCGCCGGCGGCCTTGGCCATCTCGGCCGAGGCGAGGGTCTGTTCGGCGGTCTCGACGGCGCAGGGACCGGCGATCAGGGTGAACGTGCCCGGCCCGATCGGGACCCCGCCGACGGTGACGGTGGTGGCCTCGGGGTGGTTCTCGCGGCTGACCAGCTTGTAGGGCTTGCTGACCCGGACAACCTCGCCGACCCCGGGCATCGCCCGCAGGTTGAGGCCCTGAAAGGCGACGACATCGCCGACCAGTCCGACGATCGTGCGCTGGACCCCGCGACTGACGAAGGCAGCGCCGCCGGCCGCCTCGACGCGGGCCACGACGGCGTCGATGAGCTCGGGGGCAGCGCCGGGGCGCATCACGACGACCATGGGAATGCCTCTCAGGAACGAAGAGAGCCCCGGGCAGGTGCCCGGGGCTCGTAGTGGTCAGGGTGCGTCAGCAAGCGCCCGACCGGGAGACCCGGGTCGGGAAGCCATACCACTTCGTCAGCACCCGGCGAACCTACCCCACCGGTCGGGCGGTGCGCGGCGCGAGGGACACTGCTGGGTGTGACCACGCCGTTCAGCAGGCTCGGGGCCAGGAAACGAGCCGAGGGTGTCGGGGCCGACCGCCTCCCGCCGGGCCAGTACATCCCCCGCGGCTGGCCCGTCCTGCACTACGGCCGGGTGCCGACCTTCAAGCCCGACACCTGGGACTTCAAGGTCTTCGGCCGTACGGCGTCCGGCGACCAGCGGACCTGGTCGTGGCCCGAGATCGGCCAGCTG
>JAYSQK010000306.1:0-1680 GCA_043721555.1 Frankiales bacterium | reverse complement strand
GGCCTCACCACGACCGAGATGCCGCGCTGCAAGGAGCGCGGCTTCTGCTGCGGCGCCGGTGGCGCCCGGATGTGGATGGAGGAGAAGATCGGCAAGCGGATCAACGTCGAGCGCACCGACGAGGCGCTGGCGCTGGACCCCGACATCATCAGTACCGCCTGCCCGTTCTGCATCACCATGCTGAGCGACGCGGTGACCGCCAAGCAGCAGTCCGGCGAGGCTCGCGAGGACGTCCAGGTGCTCGACGTGTCGCAGATCCTGGCCCGGTCGCTGGTCGCCCGGTCACCGGCGCTGGTCGGTGCGCCGGCGATCACCGCGGACGTCACGGTCGAGGCTACGAAGCCGGTGGACGACGGGCAGCTCTCGGACCTGTCGACCACCGATCCTGGGCCTGGCCCAGCGCCGGTCACCGCGCCGGTCACCGCTCCAGCCGACGTCCCCGGCGAGCACGGCTAGCACGGCTAGCACGGCTAGCACGGAGGAGCACCGGCCAGCACTCCAGCCGACGCCCCCGGCGGCTTTGGCGGGCCGGCTGGGATCGGCAGCGCCAGGCCACTGATCGGCCGCGCCCCGCCGACACCGCCAGGCTGCTGATCGGCGCGCCCCCGCTTGTTGATCTTTGCGCGGGTCAGCGCGCGCACCCGCCCGCCCCCTGTGCAAAGATCATCCGCTCCGATGGCCGCGTTGTTGATCTTTGGACGGCTCAGCGCACTCGCGCGCCTGGCCAGTGCACAAAGATCACTTGGGGCTCCTGTACGACGCGGGGCGGGGGTCCAGCAGGGTCCCGAGGTCGACCGCGCCGGACCCGCTGCGCGGCTGAGTCCCGTGCGACCGCGACCGCGACGGCGCCGTTGACCCACACGCAGGTCCTGATACCGCAAGCCGTAGCCGCTGCCGTCGAAGGAGCGTCGTGTCCCGCTGTGATCGGGGCCTGTCCGGCGCTGGGCGTCCGTGCCACTCTGGCCTCATGGACGCTTCCGGTCGGTCCGATCTGACCTCGGACTTCTTGGTCTTCCCCGATCGCAAGCGGCATGGGCGTTTCCCGGTTCGCGACGCCGACAACCGGGTGGTCGCCGAGATCTCCACATCGTGGACCGGCTTGTCGTTCGTGGCCGTTCATGGCGCCGGGCAACCCCTGTGCGCGGGGTCGGCGCAAGCGTTCGGGCTATCTGGTCGCTGGCGGGCGACCGGCCCGGACAGGGCTGAGCTGCTGTCGGTGACCAAGAGTTGGTGGCGGTCGCGGGCCGAGCTGACGCTGGCACGGGGCGGCACCTTCACCTTGCGTGGTAGCGCCTGGAGGCGCGACTTCGCTGTCACCGACGCAGCCGACGCGACGGTGCTAGCCGCGACGCCGCGGACGTCTGCGCTGTCGCTGCGCCCGTACGACTTTGCTGTGCACCAGATCCAGGACGACTTCAGCGTGCCCGAGATCGTCGCTATCGTGCAGATCTGGCGGCTCGTCCGCAAGAGTGCGGACGCCGGTACGGCTGGCGCAGCCGCGGCGGGGGTCGCGGCGACCAGCGGGTAGGCGGGCGGGCACTGGAAGTCGCCCACCCGGGTGGCGCAGGACGCGCCGATCCGGTCGAGGGCGGGGTCCGGACGCCGGCATACTTGCCAGGTGAAGTTTCGTACAAGCGTCGAACTGGGTGGGAAGACGGCGACTGGACTGCACGTCCCAGA
>JAYSQK010000305.1:0-1820 GCA_043721555.1 Frankiales bacterium | reverse complement strand
GCCACCGCCGGCCGGACGATCGCCTTCTCCGCGGTGACCGTCGCCACCGCGCTGTCGGCGCTGCTGGTGTTCCCGGTCTACTTCCTGAAGTCCTTCGCGTACGCCGGGGTCGCAGTCACCCTGCTGTCCGCCGCCGCCGCCCTGATCGTGCTGCCGGCCTTGCTGGCCGTGCTCGGCCACCGGGTCAACGCCGGTGCGGTGCCGGGGATCCACGCCGGCCGGGCCGTCGAAGCGCCGTTCTGGGGGCGGCTGGCCCGCGCCGTCATGCGCCGGCCGGCCCTGGCTGCGATCCCCGTCGTCGCGGCGCTGCTGCTGCTGTCGACGCCCTTGCTGACGGTGTCCTTCGGCACGCCCGACGACCGGGTCCTGCCGACCAGCGCCCCGAGCCACCAGGTCGGTGACGTCCTGCGCCGCGACTTTGCCACCGCTCCAGGGATGATCGATGTCCTGGTCAAGGGCAACCCCGGCAGCAACGCGCTCATCGGCTACGCCCGCACCCTCAGCACGTTGCCCGGCGTACAGCGCGCGGACAGCCAGGTCGGCAGCTTCGCCGCCGGCAGGCCAGCCGCGGCGGGCCCCGATGCCGGCACCCTGGCCACGGCCGGCCTGCAACGCATCAGCCTCAGCACCGGTCCGGACAGCGCCTCGGGCGCCGCGCAGTCGCTCGTCCGTCAGGTCCGCGCCCTCGCCGTACCGACTGGCAGCACCGTCCTCGTCGGCGGGAGCACCGCGCAACTCATCGACGCCAAGCACGCCATCAGCTCGCACCTCATCGAAGCAGCCGCGATCATCGTGCTGACCACGTTTGTGCTGCTGCTGCTGTTCACCGGCAGTGTCGTACAGCCGCTGCGCGCGCTGCTCGGCAACGCCTTGACGCTCGGCGCCACCCTCGGCGTGATGGTCTGGATCTTCCAGCAGGGACACCTTTCGTCGCTGCTGAACTTCACGCCGACCCCGACCAACACCTCGATGCCGGTCCTGCTGTTCTGCATCGCCTTCGGCCTGTCGATGGACTACGAGGTGTTCCTGATGAGTCGCATCGCCGAGCTCCACGACGCCGGGGACAACACCTCGGACGCAGTCGCGCACGGGCTGGCCCGCACCGGCCGGATCGTCACCACCGCGGCCGCGCTCCTCGCCGTCAGCTTCTTCGCCTTCGGCACCGGCAACGTCAGCTTCATTCAGTTTTTCGGGCTCGGGACCGGCTTCGCCATCCTCATCGACGCCACCCTCGTCCGCGGCGTGCTGGTCCCCGCGGCGTTCGGCCTGCTCGGCGAGCGCAGCTGGTACGCCCCGACCGTCGTACGCCGGCTGCACACCCGATTTGGCCGCTCAGCCGTCGCCGCCGCGAGCTGATCAGCGTGGTCGTCAGCGGCCCGTTGCGGTGCAGACGCAGACCCGGTTGCCGTCGGGGTCGGCGAGCACCGTGAACGCTGGCGCCCCGGAGTCGTCGACGATGGAACCGCCGTGGGCTATCGCTGCGGCGATCCGTTCGGCAGCCACCTCGGCGGCGAGCCAGAGGTCGAAATGCCAGCGCTGGCTCGGGAGCTCGTGCTCCTGCGTGCCCTGGAACCACACGCCAGGGACTCGACCGCTGGGATCGAAGATCGAGTCGTAGATCCTGTTGTCGGGGCTGCCGGTGAGCAGCACCGACCAGAACGGGGCGACGCTGTCCTCGCGCGAAGTGTCGAGCGCGATTTCGAGTTGGGTGACCGCGCCCGGTTCTGCTCGGAGCCCGTGCTCATGGGCGATCTCGCTGATCCGCCCGGCCAGATCGATGTCCTGCTGGGTGACCCAGAGGCCGTCCTGATGGGTGCACA
>JAYSQK010000304.1:0-5780 GCA_043721555.1 Frankiales bacterium | reverse complement strand
CCGCACAATCCCCACGAAAGCATCCGCCTTCTCCTGCGCGTCCCGCCAGCCGAAGGGCCAGCGGGACACGCCGGCGACAAGGTCACCTTGACGTGATCGTCCTGACAAGATTACCTTGTCGAGGCGACAGATTGCGGACAGCGCGCGCACGCACGGCGTTCTGGACGAAAACATTCTGCACGCCCTCCGCCGCCCGCTACGCATCATCGCTGGTCCCGGAAGGGACCTGGTCATCGCCGGTGACCGCGCCGGCCGTCTGCTGGAAGTCGTGGTTCTTGACGACGTCCCAGCAGAGGAGCCGGTGGTGATCCACGCGATGTCGTTGCGGCCGACGTTCCGCGACCACCTGAGGTGATGAAGATGCCCCGAACACGCGCACAACTGCAGAAGGCTCTCGCCGACACCGAGGCCTGGCTCGACACCTTGGATCTCGCAGCACTTGCTTCGCCGGACTCCGACGGGAAGGACCTGAGGGCCGTCGGAGACGCGCTGCGTGCCGTCGCCGCCAGCGACCTGACGCTTGCGGAGCAGGTCGCGGCCGCACGGGCCAACGGTCGAACCTGGACGCAGATCGCGGCTGTGCTCGGCGTGACCAAGCAGGCCGCGCGGGAGCGCTTCGGTGAACCCGTCCTGCACCAGTCGCCCCGGTAGCCGACCGACCAATGACTGAGCGGCGATCTCGGCACGCGTGTGACCACAGGTCACGTCAGGGCCGCATTCGCCGCCGATGACCGGCGGCTTGCTCCAGATGTCCCCCGATGACGGGACGCCCGGCACACATGCCGCGCCGGGCTGGGACGAGCGGATCGAGCGCCTCCTGGACCCGGTGCTGCGCCGCTCCCCGCGGGTTGCGTGGTTCGTCGCTGTCGATGTCGCCGGTTGACCAGAGCTGTCGGACCCGGCCCGTAGGTTCGTTCGCATGAGGAACCTGACCCGTGACGAGGCGCGCGCCCGCGCCGGGCTGCTGCGTGTCACGTCGTACGACGTGGAGCTCGATCTCACCCAGGGTGCCGAGCGGTTCGGCAGCACGACGGTGGTGCGGTTCAGCTGCGCGGCGCCGGGGGCCACCAGCTTCCTGGAGTTGGACGCGCCCGAGCTGGTCGAGGCGACGCTGAACGGCGTGCCGGTCACCATCGCCGGCAACCGGATCGCCCTGCCTGGTCTGTCGGCGGACAACGAGGTGCGGGTGGTGGCGAGCTGCGCCTACACCAACACCGGCGAGGGGCTGCACCGGTTCGTCGACCCGGCCGACGGCGCGAGCTATCTCTACCTGCAGGCCTTCTTGGATGACGCCCAGCGCTGTTTCGCCTGCTTCGACCAGCCCGACCTCAAGGCGGTGTTCCGCCTGACGGTGCTGGCCCCCGACGGCTGGCAGGCGTTGAGCAACCTGCGCGGCCACCGGGACGGGTTGCGCTGGACCTTCGCCGAGACACCGCCCCTCTCGACCTATCACCTCACCCTGGCCGCTGGCGAGTGGGTCGGCGAGCAGGTGTGGCACGAGGGCGTGCAGCTCGGCGTCTGGTGCCGCCGGTCGCTGCTGCCGCACCTGGAGGCTGACGAGCTGTTCGACATCACCCGCCGGTCGCTGGCTTTCCAGCAGGAGCTGTTCGGCTCGGCGTACATGTTCGGCGACACCTACGACCAGGTCTTCTGCCCCGAGTTCAACGCCGGGGCGATGGAAAACCCCGGGATGGTGACCTACAGCGACGAGCAGTTCCTGTTCCCGTCGCGGGTCACCGAGGGGGCCCGGCGACTGCGCGCGCAGGTCATCGCGCACGAGATGTCGCACATGTGGTTCGGCAATCTCGTCACCATGCAGTGGTGGGACGACATCTGGCTCAATGAGTCCTTCGCCGAGCTGATGGCCTTGCTCACCGTCGACGAGGCCACCGCGTACGACGGGGCATGGGCCGACTTCTGCCTCGGCCGCAAGGCCTGGGGCTACCGGGCGGACCAGCTGCCGACGACGCACCCGGTGACCGGTGAGGTGCCCGACAACCGGTCGGGCCTGCTCAACTTCGACGGGATCTCCTATGCCAAGGGCGCCTCGGCGCTGCGGCAGCTGATGGCGTCGGTCGGCCGACCGGCCTTCTTCGACGGGGTGCGGGCCTACCTGCGGGCGAATGCGTGGGGCAACACGACCCTCGCCGACCTGCTGGCAGCGCTCGAGACGTCGAGCGGGCGCGAGCTGGCCGGCTGGTCCGAGCGCTGGCTGCGCAGCTGCGGCGTCAGCACCCTGCGGGTGGCCGACGGGGTCGCCGGTCCGCAGACGACGGTGCTGCAGACCTCGACCGTGCTGCGCGAGCACCGGATCGGGATCGGCCGCTACGACCGCAGCGACGGCACGCTGGTGCTGCGCTCTCGAGCGGAGCTCGACGTATCCGGCGCGTCGACCCCGATCGCCGGCGAGCCGGCCGATCTGGTGCTGCCCAACGACGGTGACCTGAGCTTTGCCAAGCTGCGCTTCGACGCCCGCTCGCTCGCCACCGTCCTCGCGCACCTGGATGAGTTGGCCGATCCACTTGCCCGGGCGCTGTGCTGGGGAGCGCTGTGGGACGCGACCCGCGACGCCGAGCTGCCGGCCGCCGAGCACATCGGCGCCGTGCTGCGCGGGGTGCCCGCCGAGACCGACCCGGCGCTGGTCGAGACGTTGCTGCAGCAGGCGACCCGAGCGGCCAGGTCCTACGCCGTCGACGGACGCGGCCTCCTCCGCCGGATCGAGCAGGACTGCTGGGCGGCGGCCAACGCCCTGCCGCCGGGCAGCGACCTGCAGCTGACCCGGCTGCGGGCAGCTATCGAGGCGACCGTCGACGTGCTGCGGCTCGAGGGGTTGCTCGACGGCACGGTTCCGCCGGGTGTCGCCGTCGACACCGCGCTGCGCTGGTGGGTGCTGCGCCGGTTGTCGGTCCTCGGCCAGGTCGACTCGGCACGACTTGCCGACGAGCTCACCCGCGACCCGAGCGCGACCGGCCAGCACCACGCCGAATGGGCCCGGGCGGCCCGGCCAGACGCGGCCAGCAAAGCCGAGGTCTGGCGGGCCGTCACGGATGGGGCGGGCAGCACCGCGCAGGTCCGGGCGTTCGGCGGCGGGTTCTGGCAACCCGGCCAGGACGCGTTGCTGGAGCCGTATGTCGACCGCTATCTGGCGGCAGTGCCGGGCCTGTGGTCCGGGGACACGCCACAGACCGCCCGGTTCGCCACGATGCTGCTTTACCCGGCGACGCTCGTCCGGCAGGACGTGTTGGACCGCACCGACGCGCTGCTGGCCGTGCCCGGGCTGGCCGACGGCGCGCGCCGGGTGGTGCTCGAACAGCGCGACGACCTGGCCAGGGCGCTCCGCGCGCGGACGGCTACGGCGGCCGGCGCGGGCTAACCTTGCGGCCATGTGCGGCATCGTGGGTTACGTCGGTCACCAGGACGCCCTCGAGGTCGTGGTCGACGGCCTGCGGCGCCTGGAATACCGCGGCTACGACTCGGCCGGGGTCGCGGTGCTGTCAGCCGACGGTGAGCTGGCCGTCGAGCGCAAGGCAGGCAAACTCGCCAACCTCGACAAGGTGCTGGCCGAGCGGACGTTGCCGGGCACGCTGGGCATCGGTCACACCCGCTGGGCGACGCACGGTCCGCCCACCGATCGCAACGCCCACCCGCAAGTGGACTGCGCCGGCCGGATCGCCGTCGTCCACAACGGCACGATCGAGAACTTCGAGGAGCTCGTCGAGGGCCTGCAGGCCCGCGGGCACCGGCGCGCATCCGACACCGACACCGAGGTCGTGGCGCATCTACTGGAGGAGCGGTTGCCGGCCTGCGCCGGTGACCTTGCCGCCGCCGTCCGCAGTGTCTGCCGGGACCTGGAAGGCTCGTTCGTCCTGGTCGTCACCCATGCCGACATCCCTGACCTGGTCGTCGGGGCGCGCCGCAACCTGCCGCTCGTCGCCGGGGTCGGCGACGGCGAGAACTTCCTCGGCAGTGATGTCACGGCCTTCATCGCGCACACCCGCGACGCGCTCGTCATCGACCAGAACCAGGTCGTCGAATTGCGGCGCACCGGCATCACCGTCACCGACCTCGACGGCTCGGTCGTCGTCCCCGAGGCGATGCACGTCGACTGGGACACCGCCGCCGCCGAGAAAGGCGGCTATGAGTTCTTCATGCTCAAAGAGATCGAGGAGCAGCCCGAAGCGGTCAGGGCGACCCTCGGCGGCCGGCTGTCGCCAGAGGGCCAGCTGCACCTGGATGAGATCGCCCTGTCGGATGAGGATCTGCGGGCGGTCGAGCAGGTCGTCATCATTGCCTGCGGCTCGTCGTACCACTCCGGGATGATCGGGAAGTATGCGATCGAGCGATGGTGCCGGTTGCCGGTGCACGTCGAGCTGGCGAGCGAATTCCGCTATCGGGACCCGGTCATCGGCCGCAATACCCTCGTCGTCGCGGTGTCGCAGTCGGGGGAGACGGCCGACACCCTCGAGGCGGTGCGGCACGCCAGGTCGCAGAAGGCCTGGGTCCTGGCCGTCACCAACACGGTCGGCTCGTCGATCGCCCGCGAGGCCGACGCGACCCTCTACACGCGCGGCGGTCCGGAGGTCGCGGTCGCCTCGACCAAGGCCGTCATCACGCAGATCACCGCGATGTACCTCGTCGGGCTCTATCTCGCGCAGGTCCGCGGGACCCGCGACACCGATGAGGTCCGGGCCCACCTGGTGGACCTCGAGCAGATCCCCGACCTGCTGGTCGAGGTGCTGGCGCGGATGGAGGGCGTCCGGGAGATCGCCCGCGAGATCGCACACGAAGAGCGGGTGCTGTTCCTCGGCCGGCACGTCGGTTACCCGATCGCGCTCGAAGGCGCGCTGAAACTCAAGGAGCTGGCCTACGTCTCGGCGGAGGGCTTCTCGGCCGGCGAGATCAAACACGGCCCGATCGCGCTGATCGAGCAGGGCACGCCGGTGGTGGTGCTGGCAACCCGGCACGTCCTGCAGCCCAAACTCATCAACAACGTGCAGGAGGTCCGGGCGCGCGGCGCGAAGACCATCGTCATCGCCACCGACGGTGACGACAGTTGCGTGCCCTACGCCGACCGCCTCATTCGGCTGCCGGACACCAAATCGCTGCTCGCGCCGCTGCTCACGATCGTGCCGATGCAGGTGCTGTCGGCGGAGGTCGCCCGGGTCCGCGGCCTGGACGTCGACCAGCCGCGCAACCTCGCCAAGAGCGTCACGGTCGAGTAGCGGGTGATCGTGGGGGTCGGCGTCGACGTCGTCGACGTGGCGCGGTTCGCCCGCGCCCTGACGCGTACGCCGGGACTGGGGCTACGGCTGTTCACCGACGCCGAGCGCAGCCAGCCGCGGATGGAGTCGCTCGCCGCCAGGTTCGCCGCCAAAGAGGCCGTCGCCAAGGCGCTCGGCGCCCCCGGTGGGCTGCGGTGGCGGGACGCCGAGGTCGTCCCCGAGGCCTCCGGTCGGCCGACGATCGTCGTGCACGGCGGGGTTGCCGCCGAAGCTGCCGCGCAGGGGATCGCCTGCTGGCACCTGTCGCTGTCGCACGACGGCGGGATCGCGACGGCGGTCGTGGTGGCCGAGTCGTGAGGCGCGCGCACACGGTGGCGCAGGTGCGCGACGCCGAAGCGTTGCTGCTGGCGAGCTTGCCCGACGGGGCGCTGATGCAACGCGCCGCGACGGGGCTTGCGGTGGCGTGCGCCGGACGGCTCGGCACGACGTACGGCGCGCGGGTCGTGCTGCTGGTGGGGGCGGGCAACAACGGGGCGGACGCGCTGTGGGCCGGCGCGA
>JAYSQK010000303.1:0-8072 GCA_043721555.1 Frankiales bacterium | reverse complement strand
CGTACCGCCCCGTCGTACGCCGACGCCGCCCGCGCTCGCCCGCGCCCGCCCGCGCCTGGCGCGATCTTGACGATCTGGTCGCCCCGGCCGGCGTGTCGCCGACAACATCGTCAAGATCGGCTGGGAGAGCGGGCCGGGAAACGAGGCCGGCCCCGTGGCGGGACACGGCCGCCTCGCCAGACGATGCCCAGCCGCCGGCCCCGTCGTACCCCCCCGCCCCGTCGTACGCCGATCATGGAACCTTTGCGGTCCCGCTGAGCGTGCAGCAGCAGCACAATGTCCATGATCGGCGGACCTGGGGAGGGTGGCTGGTAGCCTGGAGGGGCCGGGCGACCGGCGATGTGTCTTCCTGTCCGGGTGCGTTCGACCCCGGGCGCACATCACAGCACCGAGGAGCTTCGTGCCGCTCGATACAGCCACCAAGACCGCCATCATGGCGGAGTACGCCACGGTCGAGAGCGACACCGGTTCGCCGGAGGTCCAGATCGCGATGCTGAGCAAGCGCATCGCGGACCTGACCGAGCACCTGAAGATGCACAAGCATGACCATCACACCCGTCGTGGACTGCTCGGGATGGTTGGGCGCCGTCGCCGGCTCCTGAAGTACCTCGAGAAGACCGACATCGCGCGCTACCGATCGCTGATCGAGCGGCTCGGCCTGCGCCGCTAGCTGCACGACAGGGGAGTGCCCGCCCGGGCGCTCCCCTTCGTCGTAGGAAGACCTGCGACGCCACGAGCCGGACCCCGGGAGCAGCACCCCGGACCCGGTCCTCGGGAGTGGCAGCCGAGCCCGCTCGGCCGCCTCCACTGATGACCGGCTCCTGTGCCGCCTGTCCCGGGGCTCCGGCCCGCACCACGAGGAGTGCCCATGGAGGGCGAGAGCAACATCTACGGCTCGGAATTCACCGAGGCCGTCATCACCAACCCCGGCGGGGTCACCCGCACCATCCGTTTCGAGACCGGCCGGCTGGCCAAGCAGGCCGCCGGCGCGGTCACCATCTACCAGGACGACACGATGGTGCTGTCCGCGGCCACCGCGTCCAAGCGGCCCAAGGAAAACCTCGACTTCTTCCCCCTCACGGTGGATGTCGAGGAGCGCATGTACTCCGTCGGCCGCATCCCCGGCTCGTTCTTCCGCCGCGAGGGCCGGCCGTCCGAGGACGCGATCCTCACCTGCCGGCTGACCGACCGGCCGTTGCGCCCGTCGTTCAAAAAGGGCCTGCGCAACGAGGTCCAGGTCGTCTCGACCATCCTGGCCCTGGACCCCGATCACCTGTACGACGTACTGGCGATCAACTCTGCGGCTGCCGCGGTGCTGCTGTCCGGGCTGCCCTTCACCGGCCCGGTCGGTGCCACCCGGGTCGCTTGCATCAACGGTGAGTGGGTGGCGTTCCCGACCCACACCGAGCTCGCCGACGCGACGTTCGACATGGTCGTCGCGGGCCGCATGCTCGACGACGGGGACGTCGCGATCATGATGGTCGAGGCCGAGGCCACCAAGAACGTCTACGAGGTCGTCAACGGCGGCGGCACCGCCCCCACCGAGGACGTCGTGGCAGCCGGCCTCGAGGCCGCGAAGCCCGCGATCGCCGCGGTCTGCAAGGCGCAGCTCGAGCTCAAGGCGAAGTCGCCCAAGGAGCCCCTCGAGTTCCCCGTGTTCCTCGACTACGAGGACGACGCCCTCGCCGCCGTCACCACCCAGGCCGAGGCTGACCTGACCAAGGCCCAGTCGATCGCCGGCAAGCAGGAGCGCGAGAGCGCCACCGACGCCGTGAAGGCCGCGACGCTGAGTGCACTCGCCGAGAAGTTCGAGGGCCGCGGCAGCGAGCTGAGCGCCGCCTTCCGGTCGCTGACCAAGGCGATCGTGCGCAAGCGCATCGTGCAGGACAAGATCCGGATCGACGGCCGAGGCCTCGAGGACATCCGCCAGCTCGCCGCCGAGGTCGAGGTGTTGCCGCGCGTGCACGGCTCGGCGCTGTTCGAGCGCGGCGAGACCCAGATCATGGGCGTCACCACGCTGAACATGCTGCGGATGGAGCAGATGGTCGACACGCTCAACCCGGAGAACCGCAAGCGCTACATGCACAACTACAACTTCCCGCCGTACTCCACCGGCGAGACCGGCCGGGTGGGCTCGCCCAAGCGGCGGGAGATCGGCCACGGCGCGCTCGCCGAGCGGGCGCTCGTGCCCGTGCTGCCGAGCCGCGAGGACTTCCCCTACGCGATCCGCCAGGTCTCCGAGGCGCTCGGCTCCAACGGCTCGACCTCGATGGGTTCGGTCTGCGCGAGCACCATGTCGCTGCTCAACGCCGGCGTGCCGCTCAAGGCTCCGGTCGCCGGCATCGCGATGGGCCTGATCTTCGAGGGCGGCGAGTACGCCACCCTGACCGACATCCTCGGGGCCGAGGACGCCTTCGGCGACATGGACTTCAAGGTCGCCGGCACCCCGCAGTTCGTCACCGCCCTGCAGCTCGACACCAAGCTCGACGGCATCCCGTCGCCGGTGCTGGCCGCCGCGCTGCAGCAGGCCCGGACGGCGCGCCTGGCGATCCTCGAGGTCATGACCGAGGCGATCGACGAGCCGGACGAGATGTCGCCGTACGCCCCGCGGGTGCTGTCGGTGAAGATCCCGGTCGACAAGATCGGCGAGGTCATCGGCCCGAAGGGCAAGATGATCAACCAGATTCAGGCCGACACGGGCGCCGACATCACCGTGGAGGACGACGGCACCATCTACATCGGCGCCACCAGCGGGACCGCGGCCGAGGCCGCGATGGCGGTCATCAACCAGATCGCGAACCCGACGATGCCCAAGGTCGGCGAGCGCTTCCTCGGCACGGTCGTCAAGACCGCGGCGTTCGGCGCGTTCGTCAGCCTGTTGCCCGGCCGGGATGGTCTGGTGCACATCAGCAAGCTCGGCAACGGCAAGCGCGTCGGCAAGGTCGAGGACGTCGTCAACGTCGGCGACAAGCTGCAGGTCGAGATCACCGAGATCGACCCGCGCGGCAAGATCAGCCTCACGCCGGTCCAGAACGAGACGGCTGCGGCCGAGCCCGTTGCGGCGCAGTAGCTCCAGATGACGTCCAGGCCCCCGGAGCGCACCCGTCGAACGGTGCTCCCCGGGGGCCTGCGCGTCGTCACCGAGGCGGTGCCCGGCGTCCGGAGCGCCGCCTTCGGTGTGTGGGTGGGCGTCGGTTCGCGCGACGAGAGCCCGCAGTTGGCCGGCACCTCGCACTTCCTGGAACATCTGCTGTTCAAGGGGACTCGCCGCCGGGACGCCCTGGAGATTGCGGCCGTGATGGACGCCGTCGGCGGTGAGATGAACGCCTTCACCGCCAAGGAATACACCTGCTATTACGCCCGGGTGCTCGACACCGATCTGCCACTGGCCGTCGATGTCGTCTCGGACCTGGTGACCGACGCGCTCTGCGCCAGCAGTGATGTCGAGAGCGAGCGGGGGGTCATCCTCGAGGAGCTGTCGATGCACGACGACGACCCCGGCGACGTCGTCCATGACGCGTTCGCCGAGGCGTTGTACGGCGAACACCCGCTCGGCCGGCCGGTGATCGGCACCGCCGACTCGATCGAGCAGCTGCCCGCGGCGGCGATCGCCGGCTACTACCGCGAGCGCTACACGACCTCGCAGATGGTCGTAGCAGCCGCCGGCAACCTCGACCATGACGAGGTTGTCGCCCTGGTACGCAAGGCTTTTCGCGATGACGGGTCCCGCGCGCCGGCGCCTCTGCGCGACGCGAGCAGCCCGCCGCCGATGTCATCCGGGGCCGTCGTCGAGGACCGACCGACCGAGCAGGCGCACCTGGTGCTCGGCGCCCCCGGACTGGCCCGCGACGACGACCGGCGTTACGCCCTGTCGGTCCTCAACAACGCGCTCGGCGGCGGCATGTCGAGCCGGCTCTTCCAGGAGGTCCGCGAGCGGCGCGGGCTGGCCTACTCCGTCTACTCCTACTCCTCCCACCACGCCGACACCGGGGTGTTCGGCGTCTACGCCGGCTGCGCGCCCGGCAAGATCGACGAGGTGCTGGGCGTGTGCCGTGAGCAGCTGGACAGCGTCGCGAGCAAGGGCATCTCGGGCGCCGAGCTGGTGCGGGCAAAAGGCCAGATGCGCGGTTCCCTGGTGCTGGGGCTCGAGGACACCGGCGCCCAGATGAGCCGCATCGGCAAGGCCGAGCTGGTGCACGGCGAGGTCCAGTCGGTCGAGGCGTTGCTCGCGCGGATCGAGGCGGTCACCCTCGACGACGTGCTCGCCGTCGCCGGGGACGTGTTGCGACGCCCGCTCTCGCTCGGCGTGATCGGCCCCTTTGCCGACCGTGACTTCGCCGAGGTGATCGGGTGATTCGGGTCGCGGTGCTGGGTGCCAAGGGCCGGATGGGGGCCGAGGTCGTCCGGGCGGTCCAGGCTACTGACGACCTCAGCCTCGGTGCGGCGTACGACGTGGGGGATGCCCTCGACCTGTCCGGGGTGGACGTGGCGGTCGATTTCACCCATCCCGACGCGGTCATGGCCAACCTGCGGGCGTGCCTGGACGCGGGAGTGCACGCGGTCGTCGGCACCACCGGTTTCGACGAAGGTCGGCTGACGCAACTGCGTGGCTGGCTGGAAGCGGCCCCGGGCGTCGGCGTGCTGGTCGCCCCGAACTTCGGGATCGCGGCGGTGCTGATGATGCGCTTCGCTGCCCAGGCCGCGCGGTTCTTCGACAGCGTCGAGATCGTCGAGCTGCACCATCCCGGCAAGGCCGACGCGCCGAGCGGGACCGCCCGGCGGACCGCCGAGCTGGTCGCGGCGGCCCGTCGCGAGGCCGGGTCTGCGCCGATGCCGGACGCGACGACCAGCTCGCTGCCCGGCGCGCGCGGCGCCGACGTCGAGGGCGTCCGCGTGCACGCCGTCCGGCTGGCCGGGCTCGTCGCCCACCAGGAGGTGCTGCTCGGCGGGCAGGGGGAGAGCCTGACGATCCGGCACGACTCCTACGACCGGGCGTCGTTCATGCCCGGGGTGCTGCTCGGTGTCCGCGCGGTGGCCGGCCGGCCGGGCCTGACCGTCGGGCTGGAAGCCCTGCTCGACCGGTGAGGCCGCGGACGAGTGCGGCGCTGATCTGCGGCGCGGTCGGTGTGCTCGGCGCGTACATGGTGGTCCGCGCAGTCGATCTGTTCCGGACGGGCAAGCCGACCGGGGCCGCCCTCGGCGTCGGCGTGCTGCTGCTCGTCGGCGTCGGCGGCCTGCTGGTCGCCGGGGAGGTGCGCTTCGGCTTCGGCAGCGAACGGCTCGGCCGCCGGCTCGCCGACGAGGGCGAGCTCGACGACCTGTCCGGGGTCGAGCGGACCCCGAGCGGCCGGATCCCCAGGGACGTCGCCGACGAGCTGTTCGCCGCGCGTAAGGCCGAGGTCGAGGCCGCGCCGCAGGACTGGCGGGCCTGGTTCCGCCTCGCATCGGCGTACGGCGAGGCCCGCGACACCCCGCGGGGACGGCGCGCCATGCGTACGGCGATCTCGCTGGAGCGGGCCGACCGCTGACCTCGGGCTGGCGCTCGCCCCGATCCGACCGAGCCGCCCGCCCGGCTGGGCCGGCTGGGCCGGCTGGGCCGAGATCGTGTCAGGTGGTGCGAGACATGCCGACCTGCTGGCGGAGCCAGTCGTTGAGCGGCCCGAGTTGCCGCCACCCCTCGGCCACCCGGTCCAGGGCCGCAGCCGTGTGCAGCCACGCCGCCGGCGGGTGCGCCCGGCTCGCGGTCAGGGACTTGTGGCGCAGCAGCCCGGCCCGCGGATGGCCGTCGTCCCAAGGCTTGGGGATCCGGGCCAGTTGCTCGCCACCGACCTCCCAGCCGGCCTCGCGCAGCGCGTCCAGCGCCGCGGCCAACGGCGGCCCGGTCAGGTCGTCCGCGATCGCGTCGCGCAGCCGGCGGGCCTGGTCGGTCGCGGTCGCGTAGTAGCCGCCGGCCACGAACAGGCCGTCAGCACCCAGCGCGAGGTAGAGCGCACCGTCCGCCGGCCCACCCTGCGCGACGGCGGCCGCCTGCGTCTTGTACGGCGTCTTGTCCTTGGCGAAGCGCACGTCGCGGTAGGGCCGGAACAGTTTCGCCGGCCCGAACTCCGGCTCCAGCTCGGCCAGCAGCGCCCGCATCGGCGCAGCCACGCAGGTGTCGTAGGTCGCCTTGTGGTCGGTCCAGTAGGCCTTGGTGTTGTCGGCCTCCAGCCCCTCGTAGAAGATCAGCGCCTGCTCCGGGAAGCCCTCGAAACTCATGTCGAGACGTCCGCGTGCAGCCGCACCTGGCGCTCCAGGCGGGGACCGGTGTCCAGGCCACGGGCCAGGCCGTCGAGGGCCCAGCCGGCGCCGGTGAGGAAGCTCCGCGTCGCGGGGTCGCGTTCCCACGCCCAGAGCACCGCGGTCGTCGTGCCGTCGGCCTGCCAGCCGTCGACGGCCGCGGCAAGCAGCCGGCTGGCGTGGCCGCGTCGCCCCCATCGCGGCTCGACGAGCAACGCGGTGAGCTCGGCGGTGGTCGCGCCGTCGAGGTCGTCGTCCTCGGCCGGGGCAAGGCTCGTGAAGCCGACCAGCTCGTCACGCTCGAGGGCGACGAGCACCCGGTGCCGGGGGCTCGGCGGGGCCTCGACGGCGTTGAGCCAGACGGCGGCCAGCTGCTCCAGCGGGGTGTCGAGCGCCTCGGCCGGCAGCAGCTCGGCGTACGCGGTCCGCCAGGTCGACTGCTGCACCCTGGCGACCAGCTCGGCATCGTGGCTGCGGGCGGGGCGCACGCTGACATCGGCCATGCCGCCAGCCTAGGTCGGGTGCGCGACCATGCGCGCTGTGGAGCGCCTCAGCCTGTCGACCGCCCGACGGATCGCACTGGCGGCGCAGGGCTTCGCCGACCGGCGTCCCACCGGCATCCCCGACCGGCGGCACCTGCGCCGGGTGCTCGGCCGCACCCAGCTGCTGCAGGTCGACTCGGTCAACGTCTTCGAGCGGGCGCACTACCTGCCGGCGTTCTCCCGGCTCGGGCCCTACCCGAAGGCCGCGCTCGACGACATGACCTACCGCCACCGCGAGTTGTTCGAGTACTGGGGCCACGAGGCCTCGCTCCTGCCGGTCGCATTGCATCCGCTGCTGCGGTGGCGGATGGCCCGCGCCGAGTCGCTCGAAGACGGTTGGGAACGGGTCCGGGTGCTGGCCCGGGAGCGGCCCGGCTTCGTCGCCGAGGTGCTCCGCCGGGTCGAGGACGAGGGCCCGATCGGCGCCGGATCGCTGCGCGACGGCCCGCGCCTCGGCGGCAGCTGGTGGTCCTGGGACGACACCAAGCTCGCCCTGGAGCACCTGTTCTGGTCCGGCCGCGTCACCACCTCGAGCCGGCGGTCCTTCGAGCGGCTGTACGACGTGACCGAGCGGGTCCTGCCAGCCGCCGTGCTCGACCTGCCGACGCCGCCCCGCGAGCAGGCGCAGCGCGAGTTGATGCTGCTCGCCGCGCGGGCGCACGGCGTCGCGACCGCGAAGGACCTGCGGGACTACT
This sequence comes from Frankiales bacterium, assembly GCA_043721555.1. Taxonomy (GTDB): domain Bacteria; phylum Actinomycetota; class Actinomycetes; order Mycobacteriales; family SCTD01; genus JAYSQK01. Next base: position 559 of record JAYSQK010000303.1, on the reverse strand, counting down.
TCCGGCTGCGTCCTGCGGACGGGGCCGCCGCCCTGGCCTCGCTCGTCGCGGACGGGGCGGTGGTGCAGGTCGCCGTCGAGGGCTGGCGTGACCCGGCGTACGTCGTGCCGGGGGCGGTCGTGCCTCGACGGGTGCCGGCCAGTGCGTTGCTGTCGCCGTTCGACCCGCTGGTGTGGGAGCGGAGCCGGGCCAGCCGGCTGTTCGGGTTCGACTACCGGATCGAGATCTACACGCCGGCGGCGCGGCGGGTGCACGGCTACTACGTGCTGCCGTTCCTGCACGACGAGGCGATCCGGGCGCGGGTCGACCTCAAGAATGACCGGCAGGCCGGGGTCCTGCGGGTCCTCGCGGCCTGGCTGGAGCCCGGCCATGACGCGGGTCCGACGGCGCAGGCGCTGGCGGTCGAGCTGCGCCGGGCCGCGGACTGGCAAGGGCTCGGCGAGGTCGTCGTCGAACCCAGGGGCACCCTCGCACCGGCCCTCGACGCCCAGCTCTGACCCGGTCACGCTGGATCGCGCCGGGACACGCCCGGCGAGTCGCGGCGCGATCCAGCACGAGC
>JAYSQK010000302.1:0-2196 GCA_043721555.1 Frankiales bacterium | reverse complement strand
CCGCGGCGCTGCTGGAACTCCCGGACCGCCCGATCGGTGGGGTCGTCGAACACCGGCGAGCCGGTGTCCTGGAGCAGCCCGAGGGCCACCAGGGTGGCCTGGATCTCGGTCACCGCGGGCCCCGCGTCACCGCGGCGGAACAACTGCACGGGCGAGCCTTCCGGGACGAGGGGAACGCCCATCGTAGAGGGCCAGCCACTGTCCCGGCGTACGACGGAGGCCGGACCCGACACGCGGGCCCGGCCTCTGGGAGGGCGGTGGGGCTACAGGTAGGCCTCGAGGTCTTTGAGGATCGCAGCTTTGGGCTTGGCGCCGACGATGGACTTGACCATCTTGCCGCCGGAGAACACCGCCATCGTCGGAATCGACATGATCTGGTAGTCGCGGGCCGCGCCCGGGTTCTCGTCGATGTTGAGCTTGACGATGCTGATCTTGTCGGCGTTCTCGCCGGCGATCTCCTCGAGCACCGGGGCGACCATCTTGCACGGTCCGCACCACTCGGCCCAGAAGTCCACGAGGACCGGCTTGTCGCTCTGCAGGACGTCGGTGGCGAAGGTCGCGTCGGTGGTGATCTTGGTGTTGGCGCCCATGTGGTGCTCCTCGGGGTCAGGGTGTACTCGGTTCAACGGTCTGTTCGCAGGGGTCATTCCGAGCCGGCCGCCACGGGCTCCTCGTGGGCGGCGAGCCAGCGCTCGGCGTCGAGCGCCGCGGCGCAACCAGTCCCCGCGGCGGTGATGGCCTGGCGGTAGGTGTGATCGACGAGGTCGCCGGCGGCGAACACGCCGTGCACGTTGGTGCGGGTGCTGTGCGCCTCGACCAGCACGTAGCCCTCGTCGTCGACCTCGACCTGGCCCTTGACGAGCTCCGAGCGCGGGTCGTGACCGATCGCGATGAACAACCCGGTGACCGCAAGCTCGGACTCGACCCCGGTCTTGAGGTTGCGCAGCGTCACGCCGGTCAGCTTGCCCTCGCCGTTGGCCGAGACGACCTCGCTGTCCCAGGCGAAGCGGATCTTGTCGTTGGCGAAGGTCCGCTCCTGCATGATCTTGCTAGCGCGCAGGGTGTCGCGGCGGTGGACCAGCGTGACGCTGCGGGCGAAGCGGGTCAGGAAGGTCGCCTCTTCGAGTGCGCTGTCGCCGCCGCCGACGACGGCGATGTCCTGGTCGCGGAAGAAGAACCCGTCGCAGGTCGCGCACCAGGACACGCCGTGGCCGGACAGCTCCTTCTCACCGGGGACGCCGAGCTCGCGGTAGCCCGAGCCCATGGCGAGCACGACGGTGTGCGCGAGGTAGTCGGTGTCGCCGACCCGGACGACCTTTGGGTCGCTGGCGAGGTCGACGGAGGTCACGTCGTCGGTGACGAACTCGGTGCCGAACCGCTCGGCCTGGTTGCGCAGGTGGTCCATCAGCTCCGGGCCCATGATCCCGTCGGGGAACCCCGGGAAGTTCTCCACCTCGGTGGTGTTCATCAGCGCGCCGCCGGCGGTCACGGCGCCCTCGAAGACGAGTGGTGACAGTGCCGCCCGGGCCAGGTAGATGGCCGCGGTGTAGCCGGTGGGCCCGGAGCCGATCACGATGGCGTTGCGAACGTCCGGGCTGCTCACGGTCGGGCCTTCCTGTCGGGGTGTCTCGTTCAACGCCCACTGTAGGGAAGGAGCTTCCCGCCCCGCTCAGGGACGCGGCAGCCGGACGAAGTACCGCAGGTCGGCGTCGGCCTGGGTGCAGGCGGGCCCGAGAACGTAGGCATCGACCGTCGCCGGCTTGGCACCGGGCAGGACCACCACCAGCGCGGGCTTGCCCTCGTACGTCGCGTAGTCGACGGCGAGCGGCACGCCGGGGTTGTCCGGTGTGGTCAGCGAGGCGAGGCAGCCGGCCAGGGCGCGGTCGTCCCGCAGCCGGGCCAGCGGATCGCCAGCCGCGGCCTTCAGGGCGAACGGCGCTCCGGCAGCCGTGTCCTGGGTGGCCGCGCCCAACAGCAGCGGGAGCGCGCTGGCGAAGGAGGGGCCGACCTTGCGGTAGTCGGTGCCGCTGGCCAGCCGCCGGATCGCCGGGCTCGCGGCAGTGGCTGCGTTGCCGGCGGTTGAGCTGGTGGTGTTCTGGCCGCCGTGCGGCAGCAGGGCGATGCCGCCGCCGACCACGCCGATCAGCGCGGCGGCTGCGGCAGCGCCAATCAGCCAGGCCGGTGGCCGCCGCCTGG
>JAYSQK010000301.1:0-2163 GCA_043721555.1 Frankiales bacterium | reverse complement strand
GTCGTCTCGACGATCTGCTCCGGGGTCTGGTGCAGCCCGGTGTAGATGACTTCCATCCCGGCGTCGCGCAGCGCCCGGGCCACGACCTTGGCACCGCGGTCGTGCCCATCGAGGCCAGGCTTGGCCACGACCACACGGATCCGGCTGGCGCTGGTCATTGGACCTCCTTCAAGGGGCGGGATGCGCTTGGCTTCGGGAGCGTACGCGCCCAGGCTGACGGTCCGACGCGTCGCTCCACGGGATTCCCGCACACCCGGCGCGCACAAGGCGTAGCGTCGGCGATCACCTGGCCCTGCCCCGCGCCGCCGTGGAGGAATCGTGCTCGACCCGCGACCGCCCCTGACCCGGGCGACGCGTACGACGGTCCGGGCCGCGCAGGCCCTGTGCTCGCCGGCCGGGCTCCGCGGCGCGGGCACCGAGCTGGCCTGGTTCGCCGCGCACTTCGTCATCTACCCGCTCGGGATGAGTCGTGAGCGGGCCCGCGAGCGGGGCCGCGAGGAGCTCGAGCGCTTCACCCTCGACAGCCTGCCGCCGTTGCAGCGTGGCCTGCTGCTCGGCGATGTCGTCGCAGCGGGGACGCCGATCATCCTGGTGCACGGGATGGTCGACAACCGGTCGATCTTCACGCTGCTGCGACGGGCCCTGGTCCGGCGCGGATTCGGCCGCGTCATCACCCTGAACTACAGCCCGCTCGCCCAGGACGTCCGCTCGGTCGGGCTGCGCCTGTCCCGGCTCGTGGAGCAGACCTGCGAGGAAACCGGATACGAGCGGGTGCACGTGATCGGGCATTCACTCGGTGGGGTCGTCGCCCGCTACTACGTCCAGCGGCTCGGCGGCGACGCCCGCGTGCACACCCTGTGCACGCTGGGCTCGCCACACAGCGGCACGCACACCGCCCGACTGCTGCCCCAGCACTTCGTCCGCCAGCTGCGCCCCGGCTCGGCCATCATGCGCGAGCTGGCCGAGCCGGCGCCCGGCTGCCAGACCCGGTTCGTGGCGTTCTGGAGCGACCTGGACCAGATGGTGGTGCCCAAGCGCTCCGCCCGGATCGAGCATCCCGACCTGCAGGCGCGCAACGTGCTGCTGCGCGGCGTCGGGCACCTGTCGCTGCCGATCGACGGCCGCGTCGTACACGAGATCACCACCCTGTTGGCACATCTCGACGAGCATGGCGCAACGGTCTCGGCCGGCGTGACGCCGTTCGACGTGGCGCCACCCGGCCAACCCCCGGCCAGCAGCCCGCGCCGCTTCCGGCTCCGGGGGGCCGGCTCTACCTCGGCCTGACGCGAGAACTTCTCGAGGGGCGCCTACAGCTTCTCGAGGGGGGCGTAGCGCAGCAGCAACCACTTGATGCCGGTGCCCGGTCCGAAGTCCACCTCGGCCTGGGTGCTGTCACCGGCGCCGCGGGTCGCGGTCACCGTCCCGAGCCCGAACGCGTCGTGGTTGACCCGGTCACCGATCTCCAGCTGCGGAACCGGCCGCAGCCCAGGGCCCGCGCTCTTGCGGCGCGGTGAGGCCGCCAGCCGCGTCGCGGCCTGACTCAGGGCCGGGGTCGAGGTGACCGTCGAGGCCAGGCGGCGCCAGTCCATCAGGTGCTCCGGCAGCTCGTCGAGGAACCGCGACGGCGGGTTGTACGACGTCTGCCCCCACGCGCTGCGCAGATGGGCCCGACTGACGTAGAGCCGCTCGCGGGCGCGGGTGATCCCGACGTAGGCGAGCCGTCGCTCCTCCTGCAACTCGGCGGCGTCGCCGAGGGCCCGCAGGTGGGGGAAGACGCCGTCCTCCAGACCGGTCAGGAACACGACCGGATACTCCAAGCCCTTGGCGGCGTGCAGCGTCATCAGCGTGACCACGCCACCAGTCCCGTCGGCGTCCGGGATGGTGTCGGCGTCCGCCACGAGCGACACCTGTTCGAGAAATTCCGGGACGCCACCGTCAGGCACCCGCTCCTCGAACTCGCGGGCGACGCCGACAAGCTCGGAGAGGTTCTCGACCCGGCTCTCGTCCTGCGGATCGCTACTCTCGGCCAACTCGGTGAGGTAGCCGGTGCGGTCGAGCACGGCCTCGAGGACCTCAGCGGGGGGCATGTTGCCGATGACCAGCGCCCGCAATTCGTCCATCAGATCGGCGAACTCGCGGACCGCCTTCGCGCTGCGGGGCGCC
>JAYSQK010000300.1:0-18226 GCA_043721555.1 Frankiales bacterium | reverse complement strand
GGCGAACTCGTCCATGGTGATGCTCCTCAGACTCGGAAACGCAGACCGTAGGGCCTCGGGATGGCAGCGCGCGCAGGCAGGCCCGGCCTGCCAGCATGGGGAGGTGGCTGCCCCGACGTACGCCGGCCGATGGGTGCGCGCGACCCACCCACGCGGCTCCGGCCCAGCCACCCAGTTGGTCGTGCTCGGGCTGGCCGTGCTGCTGGGGGTGGTCGTCGGACTGGGGCTGCTGGCGGCCGACCGGGTGAGCTGGTCCGGCGGCCGGGTCGCCACCGCAGTGGTGACCGGTCGATCCGCCATGGGCGTGGTCGCCCTGGCCGACAACCGCACCGTGGTCCTGCACCTGGCCCGCATCCCGCAACCGGGTACGACGCTGCCGGTCGAGCTCAGCCCGGACGGCCGGGCCCGCCCACTGTCCTACCGGCAGACGACGGCGAGGGCGCTGCGGTCCGGGGTCTTGCTGGCGGTCGGTCTGACCGTGCTGGTGCAGGCCTACCGGTGGGTGGTCACCCGCCGGCCCGGGTGACACCGTCGGCGCCGAGCTTGGGGACCTGCGCAAAGATCATCCGCGTGCCCCGGCTTCCGTGGATCTTGGCGGCAGGGCGCCGGGGAGCCACCGGGGCCACTTCCCCCGTCGTACGACGAGGTGGAAACCGACATTCCATGGCAGAAAAGGCCACTGCCACGGGGGAAGTGACGCCCACCGGCAAGCACGACCACAACAGCAGCAAAGGCTCACCCAAACGGACGACGTCGAGCGCGATTGAGCGTGGCCGGCGTCATGAACGCCTCCGCTTCACCGCTGTTGTGGTCGCAGTGCAGGCACCCCCCATGATCCACGGAAGCCGGGGCACCGCTGTGATCTTCGTTGAGGTGCCCAACCATCCGTGGATCACCGGGGGTGGGGGTGGGGCTAGCTGCTTCGGGTCTGGGCCGAGGTGGCGTAGGTGGGACGACCCGAGGCGCCGACCGACGCCGGCGGGCGGGGCCGGCCCCCGCTGCGCGGCGGGCCACTGCGGGTGCGGTTGCTCGGCAACCGGTCGACGTACGCCGGGCGAGGCTTGAGCTCGATCGGCTCGCCGGAGGTGGCCAGGGCGCGTACCGCCTCGTGCCCGGGGACGACGGACATCGCGCTCGCCTCGACGCCGGCGCGCTCCCGCATCCGCTGGTGTTCGCGGACCTGGTCCGACAGCAGCAGGGACAGCACCGTGCCGCGGGCACCTGCCCGGGCGGTGCGGCCAGAGCGGTGCAGATAGTCCTTGTGATCGGCCGGCGGGTCGAAGTGGACGACGAGATCGACCGCGTCGACGTGGATCCCGCGGGCGGCGACGTCGGTCGCGACGAGGACCCGGGCGTGCCCGGTGGTGAAGTTGTCGAGCGCCTTCTTGCGGGCGTGCTGGGTGAGGTTGCCGTGGATGGCAGCCGCCTCGACGCCGACCTTGCGCAGCTGGGTGGCGAGTCGGTCGGCGCCGTGCTTGGTGCGGACGAAGAACAGGGTCCGGCCAGGCCGGGTGGCGATCTCGGCTGCCACGTCGACCTTGCCGTCGTGGCTGACCGCGAACACGAGGTGGTCCATCGTGTCGACGGGCGAGGCGGCCGCGGCGACGGCGTGCATCGCCGGGTCGTTGAGGTAGCTGCGGACGAGCTTGTCGACGCCCCGGTCGAGCGTCGCGGAGAACAGCAGCCGCTGGCCGCCCTTGGGGGTCAGGTCGAGCAGCGCGGTCACCGCCGGCATGAAGCCGAGATCGGCCATGTGATCGGCCTCGTCGAGCACCATCACCTCGACCTGCGACAGGTTGCACTCGCCCTGGTCGATCAGGTCCTGCAGGCGACCGGGGGTCGCGACCACCAGGTCGGCGCCGCGGCGGAGCTGGTCGATCTGCCGGCCCATCGAGGCGCCGCCGTAGATGGCCATCACCTTCAAGTCGACGGCCTGTCCGAGCGGGGCGAGGGCGTCGTGCACCTGCTGCGCCAGCTCGCGGGTGGGGACGAGCACGACGGCCCGCGGACTCCGCGGCGTCCGGGTCCCGCCGAGCAGCCGGGTGAGGACCGGCAGGCCGAAGGCGAGGGTCTTGCCCGAGCCGGTCTGGCCCCGGCCGAGGACGTCGCGGCCGGCGAGCGCGTCGGGTAGAGCGCGGGCCTGGATCGCGAACGGCGTCTCCATGCCGCGGCGGGCCAGCGCCGTCACGAGCCGGTCCGGGAGCCCGAGGGCAGCGAAGGTGGGGGTCTCGGCGGTGTCCGCGGCGCAGGCGTCGGCGGCGGCGTCCAGTCCGAGCTCGAGGTCGCTCCGGACGGCCGGGGCACTGCTGGTGCGGGAGCCGCCGCGGGACTGACCGCGGTTGCGGCCACCGCTGCCGCCGTAGGAGGAGGAGCGCGATGACGAGGACGAGGTCGGGCGTGGGGAACGGGTGTAACCGGGCAAGGCTGTAGCTCCTGTACTCGTGCCGGGGCCGCGGGACTGCAACTGCGACGCGGACCGGTCCGGCGAGCATTCAGCCGGGTTTCGAAGCACGACACACAAGCGACCGTGCGGGCGGCTCGCCCGCAGGAGGAGGTCCCGTCGAGGCGACCTGGTGATCAGCCTACCGTGCCGGCGTCGTGAACCCGGCGACAAACCGTGTGCGCTGGGTCACGAGGCGCCTACGCTGAGCGGATGACCAATGCCTACGGCCAGCAGCCGGCCAGCGAGGACACCACCCTGGCGGTGCTGGTCCACCTGTCGATCTTCGCGTTCGGCCTGGTCGGGCCGCTGGCGGTCTACCTGATCAAGAAGGACAGCTCGCCCTTCACCCACCACCACGCGGCCGAGGCGCTGAACTTCCACATCACCCTCGCCATCGCCGCGGTCATCTCGGCCCTCCTGCTGATCGTCCTCATCGGTTTCGTGCTGCTGCCCGCGGTGGTGATCGGCGGCGTGGTGTTCGGCGTGCTCGCCGCGGTGGCGGCCGGACGCGGCGAGTACTACCGCTACCCGCTGACCATCCGTTTCGTGCGGTAGGTCAGTCGACCAGGTCGCGGACGACCGCGTCGGCGAGCAACCTGCCCTGCAGCGTCAGCACCGCCCGGTCGTCGACCAGCTCCAGCAGCCCGCCGGTGTCGTGCCGGTGCGCTGCCGCGAGGCCGGCCGGTCGGAGCAGGTCCAACGGGACGCCCTCGGCGAGCCGCACCTCCAGCAGCACCCGCTCGACCCTGCGGTCCTCGGCCGTCAACACTTCCCTTGCCAGGGCGGGGGTCTGGCCCGCCGCCAGGCGCTGCGCGTAGGCCGCCGGGTGCTTGGCGTTCCACCATCGCACCCCGCCGACGTGGCTGTGGGCGCCCGGGCCGGCGCCCCACCAGTCGCCGCCGCGCCAGTAGCCGAGGTTGTGCCGACAGGGCTCGCCCCAGTTGCTCACCTCGTACCACCCGAGCCGGGCCAGCGACGCCGCCGCCATCAGATAGCGATCAGCCAGCACGTCGTCGTCTGGCGCCACCACCTCCCCGCGGGCGACCTGCCCGCCGAGCCGGGTGCCGTCCTCGACGATCAGCGCGTACGCCGAGACATGGGTCGGCCCGGCTGCCAGCGCGGCATCGAGCGAGGCCTGCCAGTCGGCGTCGCTCTCCCCCGGCGCGCCGTAGATGAGGTCGAGCGACACCTGCTCGAAGCCGGCCGCGAACGCCTCGGCGACCGCCGCCTGCGGCCGGCCCGGGGTGTGCGTCCGGTCGAGTGCGACGAGCACGTGCGGCACCACCGACTGCATCCCGAAGCTGATCCTGGTGAAACCCGCTTCCCGCAGTGCGGCAAGGGATCTCGCGTCCACGGAGTCGGGGTTGGCCTCGGTCGTGACCTCCGCCCCGGGGGCGATGCCGAGCTCGCTGTCGATCGTCTTCAGTATCAGGGCGAGGTCGGCCGTGGGCAGCAGCGTGGGGGTGCCGCCGCCGACGAAGACCGTAGCGACCGGGGGCACCACGCCGAGGACCCGACGGGCCAGCTGCAGCTCCCGGGCCACTGTCCCGGCGTACGACGCCTGGAGCCCGCCGAGGTCGGTGTAGGTGTTGAAGTCGCAGTAGCCGCAGCGGGTGCGGCAGAACGGCACGTGCACGTAGACGCCGAACGGCGAGCTCGCGACGACCCCGTCTGGCAGCGCGCCGGATGTCGGGACGGGCTCGCCGTCGGGCAGGGCGCTGGGCACCCGCTCAGATTAGGTGAGCGATCGGTTTGGCCGCGGCGGTGATTCGGGGCATCGTCGGGGCGACGGCGACGGGAGGGAGGGCCAGTGGTGGACGCCATCGTGGTCGAGGAACTGGTGAAGACCTACGGCCGGACGCGGGCGCTGGACGGCGTGTCGTTCACCGTCGCCGAGGGCAGCGTGCTCGGGCTGCTCGGGCCGAACGGCGCCGGTAAGACGACGGCGGTGCGGGCGCTGACCACGCTGCTGCGGCCGGACAGCGGCGCGGCGCACGTGCTCGGCATCGACGCAATCCACGAACCGGCGCGACTGCGGCGCATCATCGGCCTCGCTGGGCAGAGCGCCGCGGTCGACGACAAACTCACCGGACGGGAGAACCTGCGCCTGGTCGGTCGGCTCTACCACCTCGAGAAAGCGGAGGTGATGAACCGGGCGGACGCCCTGCTGGAGCGCTTCGATCTCGCGACCGCCGCCGACCGGTTGGTCCGCACCTACTCCGGGGGCATGCGCCGGCGGCTCGACCTGGCGGCCTCGCTCGTCAACCGGCCGAGGGTGCTCTTCCTGGACGAGCCGACGACGGGACTCGACCCGAGATCCCGGCTCGGGCTGTGGTCGGTGATCGAGGACCTGGTGCGCGACGGCACGACGCTGCTGCTGACCACGCAGTACCTCGAGGAGGCCGACCGGCTGGCCGACCGGATCGCCGTCATCGACGGTGGGCGGGTGATCGCCGAGGGCACCTCGGACGAGCTGAAGGACAAGGTCGGCGGGTCGAGCCTGGTGGTCAAGCCCACCGTGGCAGGCGATCTCGCCGCTGCCGCCGCCGTGCTGGCCGGGCTGGGGGCCGGGACACCCACCCAGCCGGGCGGCGGTGAGTTGGTGCTGCCGGCGACGACTGGCACGACCCTCGTCGTACGCGCCGCCGAGGCGCTCGAGACCGCCGGCATAGAGGTGGCGGAGCTGGGCCTGCGTCGGCCGACCCTCGACGACGTGTTCCTCACCCTCACCGGGCACGCGGCGGAAGACGCCGACGCTGCGCCCACCGCGAAGCGGGGCCGACGATGACCACCACCGCACTGGACGCCCCGGCCGCCGGCGGCCTGCGCTGGGCGGTGCGTGACGCCCTCGTGCTCGCCGGCCGCAACCTGCGCCACACCACCAGACAGCCCGAGCTGCTGGTCTTCTCGACCGTGCAACCGGTGCTGTTCGTGCTGCTGTTCCGCTACGTCTTCGGCGGCGCGATCCGCACCCCGGGCCTGTCCTACGTCAACTTCCTGATGGCCGGGATCTTTGTGCAGACGACGGCCTTCGCCTCGACCGCGACCGGGGTCGGGCTGGCCGAGGACCTCAGCAAGGGGATCGTGGACCGCTTCCGGTCGCTGCCGATGGCCCGCTCCGCCGTGCTCGCCGGACGCACCCTCGGCGACCTGGTGCGCATGATCGGGGTCGTGCTGATCATGACCGTCGTCGGGGTCGCCGTCGGCCTGCGCCCGGACAGCCTCAGCGGTCTGCTGGCGGCGATCGTGCTCGTGTCGCTGTTCGGCTTTGCCTTCTCGTGGATCTCGGCCTGGATCGGGCTGATGGTCAAAGACGTCGAGACCGCCAATGTGGCCGGCTTCGTCTGGCTGTTCCCGCTGACCTTCGCCTCGTCGGCTTTCGTCCCGCTCGCGTCGATGCCCGGCTGGCTGCAGGCCTTCGCCAAGGCGACACCGGTCACCCCGACCGTCGACGCAGTCCGGGCCCTACTGAACAGCGGCCTACCGCTGCAGAAACCCTTACTGACCAGCCTGGCCTGGATCGCCGGGCTGCTGGTGGCGTTCAGCACCCTGTCGGTCCGCCGCTACCGCCGAGTCAGCTAACCCTCCACCGGCTCGCGCAACAGCCGGGGCAGGTACGCCGCACCGGGCCCGAGGCCTGCGGCGGTGTCCGCGGGGTTGGACAGGGCGCACCGCCGCAGGGAGAGGCACCCGCAACCGATGCACGAGTCGAGGCCGTCCCGCAGCGCGGTCAGCGCCTCGATCCGGTCGTTCAGCCGCACCCGCCAAGCGCGCGACAACCGGGTCCAGTCGGCCTTGGTCGGTGCCCGCCCGCCCGGCAGTTGGCCGAGGGCGGCGACGATCTCGTCGAGGCTCAGGCCCACATTGCGGGCGGCCCGGATAAAGGCCAGCCGGCGCAGGACGCTGCGCTCGTAGCGTCGTTGGCCGCCGGTCGTGCGCGACGCGGTGAGCAGGCCCTCCCGCTCGTAGAAGCGCAGGGCTGAGGGCGCGAAGCCGCTGCGTTGCGCGACCTGCCCGACGGTCATCAGATCGGTCGCGAGCACGGCTCCTTCTTGACATGAAGTGCACTTCAAGTTCCAGTCTTGTCCCCACTAGCCACGAAGGCAAGGAGATCTGATGCCACTCGCACTCGTCACCGGCGCCTCGCGCGGTCTCGGCCTCGCGGTCGCCACGGCGCTGGCCGGACGCGGCTGGGCGCTCATCCTCGACGCTCGGAACGACCGCGACCTGGCCCAGGCCGCCGGCAGCCTGGGCGCAGCCCTCGTCCCGGGCGATGTCACCGACCCGGTTCACCGGGCCGAGCTCGTCGTCGCCGTTGCGGCGCACGGCCGGCTCGACCTGCTCGTCAACAACGCCAGCCACCTCGGGCCGGGCCTGGTCCGGCTCGGCGACTACCCCCTGGACCAGCTGCGGCGCGTCTTTGAGGTCGACGTCCTGGCCCCCCTCGCGCTCACCCAGGCGCTGCTGCCGGCGTTGCGCGACGGCGGCGTCGTCATCGACGTCAGCTCCGATGCCGCGGTCATGGCGTACGAGGGATGGGGCGGCTACGGCGCCGCGAAAGCCGCGCTGGACCAGCTCAGTGCGGTGCTCGCCGTCGAGGAGCCGACCGTCAGCGTCTATGCCGTCGATCCCGGCGACATGCGCACGGCGATGCACCAGGAGGCCTTCCCCGGCGAGGACATCTCCGATCGGCCCCTCCCTGAGTCGGTCGTCCCCGCACTGCTGCGGCTGCTCGACGAACGCCCGCCCAGCGGCCGAGTTCGCGCAGCGGATCTGCTGCTCACGCCGTGACGCTGCTTGACGCAACGGAGCCGCCGGAGGCCCGCGGACTGGCCCGCGACGAGGTTCGGCTGCTCGTCGCCCGCCCAGGAGCGGTGGAGCACCGGCAGTTCCTCGACTTCGCGACGGCGCTCGAACCTGGCGACCTCGTCGTGGTCAACACCAGCGCAACCCTCGCCGCCGCCCTGGCTGGGCAGCGGGCCGACGGCCGGGCCGTCACCGTGCACGTCGCCGCTCAACTGCCAGACGGGCAATGGGTCGTCGAGTTGCGACCGGCCGTCGGTGCCACCGGTCCCGTGCCCGACGCCCGGGCCGGCGAGCAGGTCCTGCTGCCGTCCGGGGCGCGCCTGCGGCTGATCGGCGGCTACCTCGGCAGCGCCCGGCTGTGGCGGGCCGAGTTCGCCGCGGAGTGCTCGCTGACCGACCTGCTGACCCGTCGTGGCCGGCCGATCTCCTACGCCTACGTCCCGTGCCGATGGCCACTGGCGGCCTATCAGACCGTCTTCGCCGACGAGCCGGGCAGCGCCGAGATGCCCAGCGCGGGCCGGCCGTTTTCGGCGCAGGTCGTCACCGACCTGGCCGTCCGGGGCGTGACCGTCGCTCCGCTCACCTTGCACACCGGGCTCTCCTCACCCGAGCAGGGTGAGCCGCCACAGCCCGAACGCTTTGCCGTCCCGACGGCCACCGCCCGCCTCGTCGAGCACACCAAGCGGTACGGCGGGCGGGTGGTCGCCGTCGGCACCACGGTCACCAGGGCCCTCGAGACCGCTGCGCGCCCGGACTCCTCCGTCGTCCCCGGCTCCGGCTGGACCGATCTGGTGCTCGGCCCCGACCGGCCGGCCCGCGTCGTCGACGGCCTGGTGACGGGCTGGCACCCGCCGGGCGCCTCGCACCTGCTGCTGCTCCAAGCCGTCGCCGGCCGCGAGCTCGTCCAGACGGCGTACGACGCGGCGGACGGCTATCTCTCGCATGAGTTCGGCGACAGCTGCCTGCTGCTGCCTGACCGGCGGCTACGGTGCCGCGCATGGAGCTCGTCCTGATCCGGCACGCCCTGCCGGTGCGCATCGACGGCACGCCCGACGACAGCCCAGCCGATCCCTGGTTGTCCGAGGTCGGCCGCGCGCAGGCCGAGCGGCTCGTCGAGGCGCTGCGGGGCGAGCCGGTGACGGCGCTCTACACCTCGCCCGCGCTGCGGGCCAAGGAGACCGCCGAGCCGGTCGCCAACGCCTTCGGCGTCGAACCCGTCGTCGAGCCCGGCCTGGCGGAGTTCGACACCGCCGAGCGGTCCTACGTGCCGGTCGAGGAGTTGCGGGCGGCCGGCGATCCGCGCTGGGCCCGGCTGCAGCGCGGCGAATTGTCCAGCGTCGGCGTCGACCCGGTGGCGTTCCGCCGTCGCGTCGTTGCGGCCGTCGAGACGGTCGCCGCGGCGCATCCCGGCGGCCGGGCCGTGCTGGTCATGCACGCCGGATCGATCAACGCTGCAGCCGGGCACGTCGGTGGCCAGGACCGGCCGATCTGGTTCGCCCCGGCGTACTGCTCGATCTCCCGGATCGCGATTGCGCGGGACGGCCGTCGTGGGCTCGTCAGCCTCAACGAGACCGGCCATGTCCGGGACCTGCTGACGCTTCGGTGAGCGGACCTCGCGAGGGGGTAGGGGGTCGCCATGACAGCTGACCCGGTCCCCACCCGCGCTCTCGTCATCGCCGCCCACCCCGACGATGCCGACTACGGCTGCGGGGGCCTGTTGGCCGGCTGGGCCCGCAACGGGTGCGAGATCACCGTCGCCTGCGTCACCGACGGCGGCTCGGGCGGCTTCGACGACGAGATGGAGCGCGCGCAGGTGCCGGTGCTGCGCCGGCAGGAGCAACAGGCTGCCGCCGACGCGCTCGGGGTCCGGCACGTCGTCTTCCTCGGCCGGCTGGACGGCTTCGTGACCGTTGACGCCGACTTGCGGCGCGACCTGGCTCGGGTCGTGCGCCAGGTGCGGCCCGAGGTGGTCGTCACACATTCGCCGGAGCGCAACTACCGCTTCTACTACCTCTACCACACAGATCATCTCGCGACCGGTGCCGCCGCCCTGACTGCTGTCTACCCCGATGCCCGCAACGCCTTCGCGTTCCCGGAGCTGCGGTCCGACGAGGGCCTGGAGCCGTGGGAGGTGCCGCAGGTCTGGCTGTTCGGCGACCCGGCGCCCGACCGGGCGGTGGACGTGACCGACGACTTCGATGCCAAGGTCGCGGCCTGTAACGCGCACAGCAGTCAGACCCCGATGCTCGACGGCTCGGTGGCGGACGTGCTCCGCGGTTCGCTCGCCGAGACGGCCCGTGAGCAAGGGATGCCCACGGGCCGGCTGGCTGAGGTCTATCGGGTCCTGCTCACCGCTTGACGGCTCAGTCCCAACTCGCGTCGCCCCAGGAGCTGTCGCTCCAGGCGCTCGAGGACCAGGCGCTGGACGACCAGGCACTTGACGACCAGGCACTTGACGACCAGGCGCTCGACGACCAGGCACTGGAGGACCAGTCGCCGCCGGCCCAGGCACTGGACGACCAGGCGCTGGAGGCCCAGGCACTCGAGGTCCAGTTGTCGCCGGCCCAGGCCGAGGAGTTCCAGCGCCCACCGCTCCACGCGCTGGCCTGCGCCTCGAGCACCGCCATCGCGGCGGCGTCGAAGGGCTGGCCGAAGATGTCCAACTCACCGGACAACGTCACGCCGTTGCTGACGAGGTGCAGGCTGCCGCGCGACCCCTCCAGGGTGCCGGTGCCGGTCGCCCGGGCGAACGACTGGCCCGTCCACGTCGGCAGCCGCATACCGAGCGCCCGACTGACCGAAAGGACACCCCTGCCCTGTGCACGCGCCGGCACCTGCGGCAGCCTGGTGGCGGCGGACCGCAGGAGGGCCTTGATCTCGTCCGGCGTCGCGTCCGGTCGCTGCGACAGCAGCAGCGCGGCGGCGCCGGAGGCGAAGGCCGCAGCCTGGCTCGTCCCGCTGCCGCGGAAGAACCGGTCGCTCACCTTGCCGGACTTGCTGTGCTCCTTGTCGATCTCACTGCCGGGCGCCCGCAGGCTCTGCACATGCGTGCCGGGTGCGACCAGGTCGGGGCGTCGGCTCGCGGTGCCCTTGCTCGAGAAGCTCGGGATCGAGTCATCGCTCGTACCGGCCGTGCCGTTGGTCTCGTCGGCACCGACCGCGAGGACCATCGGATCGATCGCCGGGTTGGTCAGCCGACCGTCGAGCCGGCCGCTGTTGCCGGCACTGGTGACGACGACGATGCCGTGCAGCCAAGCCTGCTCCGCGGCGTACGCCAAGGGGTCGATCAGGTAGGACTGGGCGGAGTTGGTGCCGAAGCTCAGGTTGAGGACCCGGATGTTGCGGCCCTCGTCGTGCGCGTGCTGCACCACCCAGTCGATGCCCGCGATGACCTGCGACACGTCGGTGCTGCCGTTCTCGTCGGCGGCCTTGACCGAGACCACCCGCGCGTCGGGAGCGACGCCCAGAAAGTTGGTCATGTCGCCGACGAGCTCTGCGCCGGTCTCGTCGGCGGCGGCCGTGTCACGGCCGGCGATGATCCCGGCCATGTGCGTGCCGTGGCCGAAGCTGTCCACGTTGCGGGTGGCGGGGTTCTGGCTCTCCGGGGTGAGGTCTGGCCCGAGGACCAGCTTGCCTGGCGTCATCAGGCCGTCGACCGGCGCGACGCCGGAGTCGAGCACGGCGACGTCGATCCCCTGACCGGTGTACCCGCGGGCCCAGGCCTGCCGCACCCCCGAGGTGGCTTCCTGCGCCGCGAGGGAGTAGGGATCCGAACCCGGGTTGTACGAGTCGGTCATCGAGCTCAGCAGCTTCACAGCACCGTTGCCGGTCACGCTCAGCACACCCGGGGTGGACCGCAACCGAGCGGCCGCGCCGGCCGGGAGCCGGGCGCTGAGGCCGTTGATGATGCCCAGCCGGCGCTCGACGTGGCCACCGCTGCGGGCGACCCCCGCAGCAGCGAGCTCGAGCCCGCCGGCTGTTGCGCGGACCACGTAGCTACCGGCCTCGCTCGAGCCGGTCAGCGGGGCAGCCGAGGCAGGCATCATCCCGGCGAACGGGCTGAGCAGCGCGGTGGCCAGGACTGCGCCGAGGCCGGCGCGGCGCCGGGCCGGCCGGGCCTCGTTGAGCCAGGCGCGGGACAGCATGGGCTGCGGGCCGGTGGTCGCCGGCTCCACGTTGTCGCGGAACGGCAGCCAGCTCATCCATGAGCCGTGACCGGTGGGGGACATCGAGCCTCCTCGTGGGGATCGTGCATGACCCTTTGAGCATCGAGGCAACGCACCGCCGGCGGCAGAGACCACCCGGCCCTGACCGGGACCTCCAGTCGGCCCAACGGGTCTGCCTCCCATCCTTGGCTCCAGACGCACGGGTCGGTGCCGATACCCAAGGGGCGACGTGGTGGCACGGCGCCGACCAGGGGGGGCCCGATGCGGGAACGCACGACACCGTGGCGCCTGTCGACGGCGCAGCGGATCGTCGCCCTGTCGTTGCTCCTGCTCGCCTCGGCGCTCGCGGCCGCTCTTGGCACCTTGCACCTGCCGACCTACAACCAGTCCCACCCGCACCTGGCCTGGCCGGTGCTCCTCGTCCTGTTCAGCCTCAGCCAGGCCTACGGGCTGGTCCTGCAGGACCAGCGCGAGTCGCGGGTCGTCTTCCTCTCCGAGATCCCCTTCGTGCTCGCGCTCGTCTACAGCAGCCCGACGGACCTCATCGTGGCGCGGGTCCTCGCGCCGGCCCTGCTGTACGGCGTGATCCGGCGGATCCGGCCCATCAAGCTCGGCTTCAACCTGGCCCTCGCCTCCTGGGAGGCCTGCGTCGGCCTGTTCGTCGTTGCGTTCCTGCTCGATGGCGGCTCACCGGTCGACGCTTTCGGCTGGCTCGCACTGTTGGCGGCGACCGTGATCAGCAGCACCACCGCGGCCGTCGTCGTCGAGGTGGCGGTCGCGCTGGCCGACCATCTGCCCCTACGACCCCGCGTGCTGGTGAGCGTGATCCGGGCCGCTGGGCTCGCCGCCGCGATGGCCACCACCGTCGGGATCGTGGTTGCCCGCTCGTTGCTCGGCGACCTGGTGATGGCCGTCCCCCTCGCAGCCTGCGGTGCCGTCCTGCTGTTCGCCTATCGGGCCTACTCCGCGTTGTTCGACCGGCACCTCAGCCTGGAACGGCTCTACCGCTTCAGCCGGGCCGTCAGCAGCTCGCCCGAGGTCGACGAGGTCCTGTCCAGCGTCATCGTGCAGGCCAAGGAGATGCTGCACGCCGAGGTCGCGGAAGTCGTCTTCGTGCCCGACGACCTGGCGCAACCCAGCCTGCGGACCTCGCTGTCCAGCACGGGTGCACTGCTGCGGGAGGAAGGCCTCACCGGCCCGGCCGGAAGATGGCTGCTGGACCGGGTGGTCCGGCCGGAGAGCAGTTTGCTCATCGCCCGTGACACCAAAGCGGCCGATGAGCTGGCCTATCTGCGAGCCCGTGACCTGCGCGAAGTCGTCGTCGTGCCGCTGCGGGGCGAGGTCGGCGTCATCGGCCTGCTGCTCGTCGGCAACCGGCTGGGGGAGATCCGCGGCTTCGACCGGGAGGATGTCCGGCTCGGCGAGACCGTCGCCAATCACGCGGGGATCGCCCTGCGCAACGGCCAACTCATCGGTCAGCTGCGCCACGACGCGCACCACGACAACCTCACCGGGTTGCCGAACCGGGTGCTGCTGCAGCAGCAGGTGGAGCGGGCGCTGGCCAACTTGGCCAGCGATCCGGCGCGCGGCTTCGCGGTCCTGCTGATGGACCTCGACGGCTTCAAGGACGTCAACGACAGCCTGGGCCATCAGCAGGGCGACCTGCTGCTGAAGGAGGTGGCGATCCGGCTGCAGACAACGGTCGGCAGCCGGGGTCTGGTCGCCCGGCTCGGCGGCGACGAGTTCGCCGTCCTGCTCAACGATTGCCAGCACGTCGAGGCCGCCATGCAGCTCGGCCGCGACCTGCTGGCGGCCCTCGAGCAGCCGGTCCCGCTGCAGGAGATCGAGGTCGACATCGCCGCCAGCATCGGGGTGGCCCTCGCCCCCTTGCACGCACAGGACGCCTCGAGCGTGCTCAAACGCGCCGACATGGCGATGTACGCCGCGAAAGCCAATCGTCGCGGGGTCGTCCTCTACGACCGCGAGCTCGACACCTCGAGCCCGCACAAGCTGGCCCTCGTCGGGGAGCTCCGTGCGGCGCTCACCGCCGACGCCATCGAGATCTTCGTCCAGCCGCAGGCAAGATTGGACACCGGCGAGGTGCGCAGCGTGGAGGTGCTCGCCCGCTGGAACCACCCGGTGCACGGCAGCATCACGCCGGACGAATTCATCCCGCTCGCCGAGCGCACCGGCCTGATCCGGCCGCTCACCGAAGCTGTCCTGGCGCAGTCGATGGCCGCGGCGGCGACCTGGTGGGCCGCCGGCGTCCCGGTGCGCATCTCGGTGAACCTGTCGGCGCGCTCCCTGCTCGACGACGAGCTCGAGTTGCGGTTGCAGCGCCAGTTGTCGGCGTATGGGCTCCCCGCCAGCGCCCTCACCGTGGAGATCACCGAGAGCAGCGTCATGTCCGACCCGCCGAGGACGATCCGGCTGCTGGAGCGGCTGCGAGCCGGCGGGATTCGGCTGTCCGTCGACGACTTCGGGACCGGCTACTCCTCGCTGTCCTACCTGCGGCAGCTCCCGATCCACGAGGTGAAGATCGACAAGAGCTTCGTCTCGCGGGCCGTCGACGACCCCAACGACCGCGCCATCGTCCGCTCCATCCTGGACCTCGGCGCCAATCTCAACCTGGACGTCGTGGCGGAGGGGGTCGAGACCGAGCGCGTCCGCGACCTGCTCGCGGATCTCGGCTGCGGCGCCATCCAGGGCTACTACCTGGCCCGACCGATGGCGCCGGACCAACTGCTCGGCTGGCTGGCCGACTACCAGCCGGGTACGACCGCGGCGCGCGCTGGGGCAGGTGCCGACCTCCTCGACCGGCCACTGTCGGTCGGCGCACTCGTGCCTGCCCAAACCGGGCTGCCGGGGAGCGACCGGCGCCGCTGACCGTCAGCGCAGCAGCTCGGGCACGACGTCGTCGTGGCCCAGCACGTGCCGGCCCAGGAACGCGAACACCGTCTGGTACCAGACGATCGCGTTCTGCGGCGTCAGCACCCAGTGGTTCTCGTCCGGAAAGTAGAGGAACCGGTGGGGCATCAGCGCCGGGTCCTCGGCCCGTTCGCACAGGTCCCACCACAGCCGCAGGGCCTCCCCGACCGGTACCCGGTAGTCGCGGTCACCGTGGATGACGAGCATCGGGGTGACAATCGCATCGGCGTGCGCGGCCGGGTCGTTGTCGCGGACCATCTGGGGACTCATCTCGCGGCGCCAGTACCACGCACTGTCGGTCGTCGGGCCGAACTGTTCGAGCGCCCACAGGCTCGCGTGCGACACGATCGCCCGGAACCGGTCGGTGTGCCCGGCGATCCAATTGGCCATGTAGCCCCCGAATGAGCCGCCCATCATCGCGGTCCGGTCACCGTCGAGGTCGGCCCGCTCCAGCGCCGCGTCGGTGAGGCGTAGGACATCGGTGTACGTCGAGCCGCCCCACTGCCCCCAGCCGCGGGCGATGAAATCCAGGCCATAGCCGGTCGACATCGACGGGTCGGGCAGCAGCACGGCATAGCCCTGCGCCGCCATCAGCCAAGGGCACCAGCGCCAGGACCAGGCGTTCCACGAGCCGAGCGGGCCACCGTGCACCCACAGCAGCAGTGGGTGGGGACCCGCACCGTCGGGCAGCACCAGCCAACTCCGCAGCGGGCTGCCGTCCTCGGCGACGGCGGTCACCTCGGTGAGCGTGCCCGGTACGGCGTACGCCTCGGTAGGTCCCTGGAGCTCCGTCGGCTGCTGTCCCGCGGCGCCGGCGTCGAACCGGACCGGCGCGGGAGCACGGTCGATCGAGGACCGGATCGCATAGACGTGGCCGCCGTCGGCGGCGACGCACAGGTCGGTGTAGGCGCCGGCGTCCCCGGTCAGGCGGATCACGTCGCCGGTCGCGACGTCGATCCGGAAGATCGGGCTGGCGCCCGCGTCGTCGGCCGTCACGAGCAGCGCCGTGCCGTCGGCCGACCAGCGGCGCTCGGTCACCCAACGGTCCCAGCCGGGCGCGACGTCGCGGGGCGGCTGCGACCCGTCGATAGGCGCCACGACCAGACGCTGGTCCCCTGGATCGTGCGGCGTGCTCAGGGTGACGTGCGTCAGCGCCACCTGACTGCCATCCGGCGACAGCCTCGGCGCCTCGAACTCCTCCCCTATCGCGTCGAGCAGGACCCGGCGGGCACCGGTCGCGACGTCGATCACGACGAGCACCGACCGCCGGGCGCCGTGCGGCTCGGCCACGAACCAGGAGCTGACGACGGTCAAGCCATCCGCGCTCACGTCGTACGACGCGTCGTCGAGCGCCCGGCCGGGCTCGGGCGTCAGGTCGGTCCAGGTGATCGGCCCGTCCGGGAGGAGGGTGCCGATCAGCAGCCGGGGCGCGGCCGGACCGAGATCGTGGTCCCAGCGCCGCACCGGGTAGCCGGTGTGCAGGATCGCGCTGACCTTCTTGTCCTTACGGGCCGAGCGCCGCCGCTCGTCGTCGGCGCCGTCGGTCGCGTCCGGCATCGTGGGGCTCGCCACCAGGACGGCGGCGCTGGTCCGGGCCGCGACCGGACCATCGACACCTCCCGCGCGGGCGCCGACGATGCGCGCCTCCCCGCCACCGGCCGGGAGCAGCCACAGGGCAGCTGGCGCGTCGTCGCTGGTCTCCTCCGCGTCCGGGTCCAACCGGCTCGACGAAAACAGCACGTCACCACCCGCGGTGAAGACCGGGCCGCTCTCACCCTTGGCGCTCCGGGTCAGCCGACTGGCCGGGCCGGAGCCCGTCGGGTCGAGCTCCCACAGGGCGCTGACGAAGCGGGTGCTCTTGGGGTTGAGCGTCGTCACGGTGGTGACGAGCCGCGTGCCGTCCGGGCTGAGGGCGAGACCGGCTGTTCGTGGCAGCGCGGCAAAGGCCTCGAGGTCGGTGAAGGGGGAAGCCATGCGCCTTTCCTTACCACGCGGTAGGCCGGGGCGCGCCACGGAGCTACTTCCCGGCCGTCTCCTGGCCGGTCGACAGCGCGGCGATGAATGCCTCCTGGGGCACCTCGACCCGGCCGACCATCTTCATCCGCTTCTTGCCTTCCTTCTGCTTCTCGAGCAGCTTGCGCTTCCTGGTGATGTCCCCGCCGTAACACTTGGCGAGCACGTCCTTGCGGATGGCGCGGATGTTCTCCCTGGCGATGACGCGCGCGCCGATGGCCGCCTGGATCGGCACCTCGAACTGCTGCCGCGGGATCAGCTCGCGCAGCTTGGTCGCCATGGACGTGCCGTAGGCGTAGCTCTTGTCCTTGTGCACGATCGCGCTGAAGGCATCGACCGGCTCCCCCTGCAACAGGATGTCGACCTTGACCAGGTCGCTGGCCTGCTCGCCGGCCGGTTCGTAGTCAAGGCTCGCGTAGCCCTTGGTGCGCGACTTCAGCTGGTCGAAGAAGTCGAAGATGATCTCACCGAGGGGCAGCGTGTAGCGCAGCTCGACCCGGTCCTCGGACAGGTAGTCCATGCCCTGCAGTTGCCCGCGACGGGCCTGACAGAGCTCCATCACGGCGCCGACGTAGTCGCTCGGCAGCAGCAGCATCGCCTTGACCACGGGCTCGTGCACCTCGGCGATCTTGCCGCCCGGCCAGTCGCTCGGGTTGGTAACGATGTGTTCGGGCCCGTCCTCCATCACGACTCGGTAGACGACGTTGGGCGCGGTCGAGATCAACGCCAGGCCGTGCTCGCGCTCGAGCCGCTCCCGGACGATCTCCAGGTGCAGCAGGCCGAGAAAGCCGACCCGGAAGCCGAACCCCAGCGCGGCGCTGGTTTCGGGCTCGTAGACCAGCGCGGCGTCGTTGAGGCGCAGCTTGTCCAGAGCCTCGCGCAGCGCCGGATATTCGCTGCCGTCCAGCGGATAGAGCCCGGAGAACACCATCGGCCGCGGGTCGCGATAGCCACCGAGCGAGCTCGTTGCGGCGTTGCGGACCGTCGTCAGCGTGTCACCGACGCGGGCCTGCCGGACGTTCTTGACCCCCGGGATGACGTAGCCGACCTCGCCCGCGGACAGCGTCTCGGTCGGCGTCATCTCCGGGCTGACGACACCGACCTCGAGGATCTCGTGGGCATTCTGGGTCGACATCATCAAGCCGCGGTCCTTGGTCGACAGCTGCCCGTCGAACACCCGCACGTAGGTGATCACGCCGCGGTAGGCGTCGTACACACTGTCAAAGATCATCGCGCGGGCCGGCGAGTCGACGCTGCCGAGCGGGGCGGGGATGTCGCGGACGATCGCGTTCAGGACGTCCGTGACGCCCTGGCCGGTCTTGGCGCTGATCCGCAGGACGTCATCGGGCTCGCAACCAATGATCTTTGCCAGCTCCTGGGCGTACTTGTCGGGTTGCGCAGCCGGCAGGTCGATCTTGTTGAGCACCGGAATGATGTGCAGATCGTTCTCCAGCGCCAGGTAGAGGTTGGCGAGGGTCTGCGCCTCGATCCCCTGCGCGGCATCGACGAGCAGCAGCGCGCCCTCGCAGGCCGCGAGGCTCCGGCTCACCTCATAGGTGAAGTCGACGTGCCCAGGCGTGTCGATCATGTGCAGGACGTAGTCCTTGCCGTCGTCGGCGGTCCACGGCAGCCGGACGTTCTGCGACTTGATCGTGATGCCGCGCTCGCGCTCGATGTCCATCTTGTCGAGGTACTGCGCGCGCATCTGCCGGCCGTCGACGACCCCGGTCACCTCGAGCATCCGGTCGGCCAGCGTCGACTTGCCGTGGTCGATGTGGGCGATGATGCAGAAGTTCCGGATGATCCGGGGGTCGGTCGTGGGCACGCGCCAGTCTACGGGCGCGGTCTGCCCCCTGCCGGGGTCACGCGG
>JAYSQK010000299.1:0-3609 GCA_043721555.1 Frankiales bacterium | reverse complement strand
AGGTCGTCGGCAAGCTCGTCGACGCCGGACTCGATGTTCGCCGGGTCACCACGCTGCTGACCGCCGCGGGCGTGGTCGTCGAGCCGTTCCTGGCAGCGGACGGCGAGATGGCCGGCGCCCTGCGCTCATTGCCTGCTACCCGAGGCCTTTCGCTCGGCGACCGGTGCTGTCTCGCCCTGGCCCTGCGTCAGCCGGAGCCCGTCGTCCTGACAGCTGATCGGGCCTGGGCCGGGATCGACCTGCCGCTGACGATCCGCCTGCTGCGTTGACGGCGCCGAACGCTCGGCGCCCCTGACCTGCATTCGTGCTGGATCAGGGGCGCTTGCTCACCTGGTGGCGGGTGAAGGGTTCGAACCTTCGTAGGCTGAGCCGGCAGATTTACAGTCTGCTCCCTTTGACCACTCGGGCAACCCGCCTGGTGCGCGGGAGACGATAGCAAGGAGTGCGCCGTGGCCGATCCGTCGTTCGACATCGTCAGCAAGGTCGACCGGCAAGAGGTCGACAACGCGGTCAACCAGACCGCCAAGGAAGCCGCGACCCGGTACGACTTCAAGGGCACCGGTGCCGAGATTGCCTGGTCAGGTGAAGATGTCGTGCTCAAAGCCGGCAGCGAGGAGCGCTGCAAGGCCCTGCTCGAGGTCTACAAGGAGAAGCTGGTCAAGCGGGCCATCTCGCTCAAGACGCTCGACGCGGGTGAGCCCCAGCAGTCTGGCAAGGAGTACCGCCTGACGACCACGGTCAAGGAAGGGATCACCCAGGAGGACGCCAAGAAGGTGGCCAAGCTGATCCGGGACGAGGGTCCGAAGGGGGTCCAGCCGCAGGTCCAGGGCGAGCAGTTGCGGGTGACTGCGAAAAAGAAGGACGATCTGCAGGCGGTCATCGCGCTGCTGAAGGGCAAGGAGTTCGACTTCGCCCTGCAGTTCACCAACTACCGCTGATCGGCCTGCGCCGCCGGGTCGAGCGGCGGCGGCGGCGGCGCGCCCCACATCCAGGCGCGCAGCTGCTCGCGCTCGTGCACGAGGTCGCCGATGTCGGCTTGCGCGTAGGCGTAGTCGGGTGCCCAGAACAGCGCGTCGAACGGGCACACCTCGATGCAGATGCCGCAATACATGCACAGTGAGAAGTCGATCGCGAAGCGGTCGAGCACGTGGGTGACCTTCGCCCGGCCCCCGATCGGGGTGGCTGGGACGGCTTCTTTGTGCGAGTCGATGTAGATGCACCAGTCCGGGCACTCCCGGGCGCACAGCATGCACACGGTGCAGGACTCCTCGAGCAACCCGATGACGCCGCGGGACCGGGCGGGCACCGGGCTGTCCGTGGCCTGCCGGTCGAGCGCCCGCTGGACGATCGCCAGGCCCTGCTCGAGGCTCACGACGGCGGCCAGTCGGGGATACCGGGCGCGGTCAACCGGCGGCGACGGCCGGTGGCGAGGTCGGCGTCGCTCTCCCCCGGTTCCTTGGCCCCCGGCCACGGTTTGACCGCGCGGGCGGCCAGCGGGAAGTCCTTGCGCAGCGGATGGCCCTCGAATCCCTCGGCGAGCAGCAGCGGCGCGAGGTCGGGGTGGCCGTCGAAGCCGATCCCGAACAGCTCAGCGGTGGCCCGCTCGTGCCACGCCGCGCCACCGAAGACACCGGTCAACGTCGGCACCCGCGGGTCCTCCCGCGGGCAGCTGGTGCGCAGCATCAGCGCCTGCCGGTCGGTCGGCGACCACAGCCGCAGCACCACCTCGAACCCGGCCGCCGCACGGTCGATCGCGGTGAGCAGGTCGAAGAAACACAGACCCAGCTCGTCGCGGACCATCGTCACGGCGAAGGCCCAGCGCTCGCGTTCGACCTCGACCGCCAGGACGGCGTACGACGTGGTGGTTGGCGCGCCCAGCAGGGCCTCGACGCGGGCGGCGAAGCTCACGGCCGCCCGGACAGCTGCTCGAGCGCGGCCAACAGCGCCGCCGGCCGGGGCGGGCAGCCGGGGACGTACAGATCGACCGGGACGAGCTGGTCGACGCCCTTGGTGACGCTGTAGGAGTCCCAGTACGGCCCGCCGGAGTTGGCGCACGCGCCGAAGGAGATGACCCGGCGGGGCTCGGCGAGGCCGTCGTAGAGCCGCCGCACCGCTGGGGCGATTCGGTCGGTCAGCGTGCCACTGACCACGAGCACGTCGGCCTGCGCGAGCTCCGGGGCCAGCCGCGCGCCGAGGACGGCGAACGCCCCTTCGGTGAGCGAGGCGGCCATGAACTCGACCGCGCAGCAGGCCAGCCCGAGGTCGAGCAGCGTCAACGTCCAGGCCGGCCCTTCGGCCAGGACGACGGTGACCGGCGCGAGGTCCACGGCGATCAACCGGTGCGGGCCAGGACGTAGTCGGTCAGGGCGTGCAGCGCGTCGCGGGGCGCCCCGGCCGGCAGCGCGTCGGCGATGCCGCGGGCCGTCGCGGCGTACGCCGTCAGCCGGTCGCGGGCCTGGCCGACCGCCGGGTGGGCCCGCAGCAACGCGAGGGCCTCGGCGAGCAGGGCGTCGTCGGTGAGGTCACCGACGAGCAACTCCCGCAGCCGGGCGCTGTCGTCGTCGCGGCCGGCCAGCACGAGCAGCACCGGCAGGGTGGCGATGCCCTCACGCAGGTCGGTGCCGGGGGTCTTGCCCGAGTCGTCAGCCTCGGACAGCACGTCGATGAGATCGTCGGACAGCTGGAAGGCGACCCCGATCACCTCGCCGTACGCCGCGACGGTCTCGACGTCGGCGGCCGGTGCGCCGGCCATCAGCGCGCCCAGCCTGGCCGAGGTCGCGATCAGCGAACCGGTCTTGTCGGCGACCACCTGCAGATGGTGCTCGACCGGGTCCTCACCGGCGGCCGGGCCGGCGGTTTCGGCGATCTGGCCCTCGACCAGGCGGGCGAAGGTGCGCGACTGCAGGTGGGTGGCCTCGGTGCCGAGCCCGGCGGTGAGATCGGACGCCCGGGCGAACAGGTAGTCGCCGGTGAGGATGGCGACGGTGTTGGACCAGCGGGTGTTGGCACTCGCTGCGCCGCGGCGCACCGCCGCCTCGTCCATCACGTCGTCGTGGTAGAGCGTGGCCAGGTGGGTGAGCTCGACGACGACCGCCGCGTCGAGAACGTCGGCCCGGCCCGGGTCACCGAGATGAGCGGCGAGCAGCGTCAGCAGCGGGCGGAACCGCTTGCCACCGGCCTGGGCGAGATGGCTGGCCGACTCCTGCAGCAGCGGGTGGCTGCTCGACACCACGCTCATGAGTCGGGCCTCGACCTGCCCGAGGCCCGACCGGACCGACGCCTTCAGCGCGGGATCGGCGGCATCCAGGACGCCGGGGACGTCGGACGCGGCGAGCTTCACCGGATGAAGACCGCGGCGCGACCGGTGAGGTCGAGCAGGGGCTGGGGCAGCACCCCGAGCACGACGGTGACCGCAAGGCCGAGCGCGATGGTGCCCGCGGTGTAGGCGCTCGGCACCGCCACCGTCGGTCCGTCGGGCAGCGGGTCGTTGAAGAACATCAGCACGACGACCTTGGCGTAGAAGAACGCCGTGATGCCGCTCGCGATGACGCCGACCACGACGAGCGCGGTCGCGCCACCCTCGGTGGCTGCCTTGAAGACCGCGAACTT
>JAYSQK010000298.1:0-3466 GCA_043721555.1 Frankiales bacterium | reverse complement strand
TCGATGAGCTCCTCGCGGGCCTGGGTGAGGACCTGGATGGTGACGTCCGACGGGACGAGGTCGCGCTCGACGAGCAGCCGGATGAAGTCGAAGTCGGTGCTGGACGCGGCCGGGAACCCGACCTCGATCTCTTTGTAGCCCAGGCTGACGAGCAACCGGAACATCCGCAGCTTGCGCTCGGCGTCCATCGGTTCGATGAGTGCTTGGTTGCCGTCGCGCAGGTCGACGCTGCACCACTGCGGGGCGGTCGTGATGGTCTGCGCGGGCCAGCTGCGGTCGGGCAACTCGACGGGCGGGAAGGGCGAATAGCGATGGGGCTTCATGACGGGGCTCCTGGGAGAGGATGTGCGGCCAGCGCGTCACCCGCGACGGGAGCGGCCTAGGACAGGTCCCCGTCGCGGCACCCAAGCAGCAGGCTCGACCGCGTCACGCCGACAGCGTACCCAGGCGCCTTACCCGAGGTCGACGGTGCGGGCGCTGTGGGCGCCGATCGCACCGGCGATCGCGGCCAGCAGGTCGTGCGGGATCGCGTCGTCGACGGTCAGCGCCATCAGGGCGTCGCCGTCGGGGGAGGTCCGGCTGACCTGCGCGCCGGCGATGTTGATGCCGCGCTCGCCCAGGCGCGCACCGACGGTGCCGACGACGCCCGGCCGGTCGTGGTAACGGAAGAACACCAGGTGTTCGGATGGCACCAGCTCGAGGTCGAAACCGTCAATCTCGGTGAGCTTCTCGATCTGCCTGGGCCCGGTGAGGGTGCCGCTGACGGTGACCGTGCCACCGGAGGGAAGGACGCCCCGGACCGTGATGAGGTTGCGGTAGTCCGGGCTGTCCGGGTGGGTCGACATCGACACCGCGACGCCCCGCTCAGCGGCCAGTGCCGGAGCGTTGACGAAGGTGACCTGCTCCTCGACGACGTCGGCGAACACGCCCTTGAGCGCCGCCAGCTGCAGCACGGACACGTCGTGCGCGGTGATCTCGCCACGGACCTCGATCTCGATGCTCGTCGCGACGCCGCCGGCGAGACCGGTGAAGACGCGACCCAGCTTCTCGACCAGCGGCAGGGCCGGCCGGACCTCCTCGACGACGATCCCGCCCGCCTGCACGTTGACGGCGTCCGGGACGAACTCGCCCTCGAGGGCGAGCTTCACCGAACGCGCGACGGCGATCCCGGCCTTGTCCTGCGCCTCGACCGTCGAGGCGCCCAGATGCGGTGTCACGACGACGGAGTCGAAGGCGAACAGCGGTGAGTCGGTGCACGGCTCGGTGGCGAACACGTCGATGCCGGCGCCGGCGACCTGACCGCTCGCGAGCGCGTCGGCCAGGGCGCGTTCGTCGACGAGCCCGCCGCGGGCCGCATTGATGATGCGCACGCCGGGCTTGCAGGTGGCGAGCTCACTCGCGCCGATCAGGCCGACCGTCTCGGGCGTGCGCGGCAGGTGGATCGAGATGAAGTCGCTCTCGCGCAGGAGCTCCTCGAGGCTCACGAGCCGTACGCCGATCTGGGCGGCCCGCGCCGGTTGGACATAGGGGTCGTAGGCGAGCAGCCGGGTGCCGAAGGCGCTCATCCGCTGGGCGAACAGCACCCCGATGCGGCCGAGCCCGACAACCCCGACGGTCTTGTCGGCGACCTCGACGCCGGTCCACTTGGACCGCTGCCACCGGCCGGCCTTGAGCGACGCGCTCGCGGGGGCGATGTTGCGGGCGCACGCCAGCAGCAGGGCGACGGCCTGCTCGGCGGCGCTGACGACGTTGGATTGCGGTGCGTTGACGACCATCACGCCGCGGGCGGTCGAGGCCGCGATGTCGACGTTGTCGAGGCCGATGCCGGCCCGCGCGACGACCTTGAGCCTTGGCGCGGCGGCGAGCGCTTCGGCGTCGATGACGGTCGCGCTGCGGACCAGGACGGCGTCTGCGTCGGCCAGGGCCGGCAGCAGCGCCGCCCGGTCCGCGCCGTCGACGTGGCGCACGTCGAAGCCATCACCGAGGACCGCGAGGACGGAGGGCGCGAGCTCCTCGGCGATGAGCACGACGGGTCGAGCGGTCACGGAGGTCCTGTCCAGGGTGCGGTCGATAGGCGGGCAAACCCGCACAGCTGTTCGGCGGTACGCCGGACAGCCCGACGGACGGCTGGCACGATAGCCCTTCCCCCTCACCTTGGAGCCCGCGTGCCCGCAGCGCCGCACCGCCGTCTCGCCCTGCCCACGGCGGTCCTCACCGCGCTCGGGCTGGCCCTCCTCGCGACACCGCCCGCCGTGGCCGCACCCGCAGCCACCTGGCACGCCGTCGACGTGGAGGCGCCGATCCACATCACCACCGTCCCGGTCACGCCGCACCGCCGGCCCGCGGCGTTGCGCACCAAGGCGCCGGCCGGACCGCGGGCCTTCCTGACGACCGGACCCACGCTGTCGAGCTGGCAGGTCAACTACGACGCCGGGTTCCAAGCCAATCCGCTGGCCGAGGCCGCCTTCCAGCGGGCGGTCGACCTGTGGTCGCTCAACGTGACCTCCAAGGCCACGATCATCGTGAACGCGTCGCTGCGGACGCTCGGCGCCGGCCAGCTCGGTGGAGCCGGCCCGGCCGGCTTCGCCGTCAACGACGGCGGGGTCTACTCCCCGGCCAGCACCGCCTACCCGGACGCCCTGGCCAACGCCCTTGCGAGCCGGCAGGCCGGCAAGCCAATCGACGTCGACCCGCCGACGGCGACCTCGACCGGTGCGGACATCGACGCGGTGTTCAGCAATGACACCACGATGTTCTCGTACGGCGCCGACCCGGCGACCGTCCCGCCGACGCAGTACGACTTCGAATCGGTCGTGCTGCACGAGCTCGGCCACGGCCTGGGCTTCATCGGCAACGTCGAGGTCTCGCCGCGGGCCGACGGCACCCTGGTCGGCACCTACGACCCCGGCTCGCCCACCCCCTATCCGTTCATCTATGACCGGCTGACCGGGACCGGCGACGGCGTGGCGGTGCTCGACCGCCCGCGGGGCAGTACGGCCATGCGCGATGCGGTGACCGGCAACAATCTGTACTGGTTCGGCGTTCAGGGCTCGGCAGCCGACCGGGGGCGCGAGCCCCGGCTCTACGCCCCGAGCGACCCCAACGCACCGGGCGCGGACGCCTCCGGCTGGCAACAGGGCAGCAGCTACAGCCACCTGTCGGACGCGAGCTATCCCAAGGGCGACCCGGACTCGCTGATGACACCGTTCGCCGAGCCGGGCGAAGCGGTCCGCGACCCGGGCAACATCATGCTGGGCATGTTCCAGGACATGGGCTGGGAGACCCCCGGCCTGCCCGGTTCCCGCTACACCCCGGTGCGGCCGGTGCGCATCCTGGACACCAGGGACGGCACCGGGCAGGCCGGCCACCGGCCGGTCCGCCTGGGCGTCGGCAGCACCGACCTCAACGTCGAGACGGCGTTGTCCGGCGTGCCGTCCGACGCGACCGCGGTGGTGCTCAACGTGAC
>JAYSQK010000297.1:0-1568 GCA_043721555.1 Frankiales bacterium | reverse complement strand
GCGGCGATCTTTCTCGTGCTGGATCGGGCCGGGGAAACGCGGGCGTGTTGCGGCCTCATCCAGCACAAGCAGCGCAGGTACGGCGCGGGGTCGGGCCGGAGCGCCGTCCGGGGCGGGGCTGAGGGCCCGCGGGCCGGGGCCGAGGCCGGGGCCAGAAGCTCCGACCCACGCCCGCCACCGACCCTCGGCCCAGACGCTCAGCCACGGCCCCGTCTACCCGGCCCCACTTACCCAGCCCCGTGTACCCGGCCGGCCTGCCCCCGCCCGGCCCGGCTTGTCTCCGCCGCGGCGACCAACTGGCGCGGCTGGCGCGGCTGACGCGGCTGGACGGCTGGCGCGTGCCGGCAGTCGGCGCGGCGGGTCAACTGCCGCAGCTCGATCGCCGATGGTGGGCCGGACCCTCGACGCCGGACCAGCCCTTCGCTGCTAGGTCAGCGCCGCGGTGCGGAGCAGGACGGCCGCGGCCAACAGCACCCCTACGGCGACGGCCGCACCCACCTGGACCTGGGTACGACGCGGTCCGGCCGGGGCGTACGCAAAGGCCGCCGCCAGCACCGATCCGGTCACCAGGCCACCGATGTGCGCCCGCCAGTCGATGATCGGGATGGCGAAGGTGATCACCAGGTTGATCGCGATCGCACCGACGATCTGCCCGGTGTCGCCGCCCAGCTTGCGGACGATCACGTAGTAGGCGCCGAACAATCCGAAGATCGCCCCGGAGGCGCCGACGCCGAATTGTCCTGGCGCGGAGACGAGGAAGGACAGCACCGAGCCGCCGAGCGCGGACAGCAGGTAGAGCGTCAGATAGCGGACCCGGCCAAGGGCCGCCTCCAGGGCCGGCCCGAGGCTGAGCAACGCGATCATGTTCGAGCCGATGTGCAGGAGCCCGGCGTGCAGGAACGCCGCCGTCAGGAGCCGGTAGACCTGGCCCTGCGCCACCCCGATCGGCGCTCCGGTGACCGGGTCCAGCGTCGAGGCGACGTTGCCGAAACGCAGATCCAGCCCGGGCACGGCGTAGCCGATGAGAAAGACCAGCACCACCAGACCCACCAGCCCGAAGGTGACCCGTGAGGTGTCGGTGCTGACCCGGCCGCCGAGCACGGTCCGACCCGACCGGACGCTGCGGGATCCCAGCTGCACGCACTCGGGGCATTGGAAGCCCACCGACGCCGACCGCATGCAGTCAGGGCAGATCGACCTGTCGCACCTGGTGCAGCGGACGTAGGTCTCCCGGTCCGGGTGTCGGTAACAGGTCGGTGGCGCCTGGGGTGAGGCGGACGGGTCGGTCAGGACTCGACCCGCTCGATCGCGATGGACTCGATGACGACGTCGGCCCTGGGTCGGTCCTGGCTGCCGGTCGGCACCGCGGCGATGGCGTCGACGATGTCGCGCGAGGCCTGGTCAGCCACCTCACCGAATATCGTGTGCTTGGCGTTGAGGTGCGGGGTCTTGGCCACGGTGATGAAGAACTGGCTGCCGTTGGTGCCCGGACCGGCGTTGGCCATCGCCAGCAGATAGGGCTTGCTGAACTGCAGCTCCGGGTGGATCTCGTCCTTGAAGCGGTAGCC
>JAYSQK010000296.1:0-2327 GCA_043721555.1 Frankiales bacterium | reverse complement strand
GGCACCGAAATCACGATCACAGCGGTGCCCCAGCTTCCGTGGATCACCGGGGTTGGGCGTGGCGGGCGCGCAGGGCCGGCTTGTCGGTCTTGCCGACGGCGTTGCGGGGCAGCGCGTCCACCACCTGGATGATCTTTGGCGCGGCGTAGTCGGCCATCCCCTCGCGCACCCACGCCCGCACCTCGGCCGCGGTCACCGGCGCCGAGACGACCAGGTAGGCCGCAACCGCCTCGCCGGCGAGCGGGTCGGGCACGCCCACCACGGCGGCATCCTCGATCGACGGGTGGCGACGCAGCAGCTCCTCGACCTCCGCCGAGAAGATCTTCGAGCCGCCTCGGTTGATCATGTCCTTGCTGCGGTCGAGGATCGTGACGAACCCGTCGGCCGACATCCGGGCGATGTCGCCGGTGTCGAACCAGCCGTCGACGATCGCGGCGGCCGTCGCGGCCGGATCGTGCCGGTAGCCGGTCGTGACGAGCGACCCGCGCAGCCACAGCTCACCCGGCTCGCCCGGCCCGAGGACGGCGCCGTCGTCGGCCCGCACCGTCGCCGCCATGCAGTCCAGGGTGCGGCCCACCGAGCCCGGGTGGGTGGCGAAGCAGTCGTCGGTGAGGATGCAGCCGGGGGAGTGGGTCTCGGACAGGCCGTACACGTCGAGCAGCCGCACCCCCGGCAGTGCCGCCCGCAGCGCGGTGACGAGGTCGGCCGGGAAGGGCGCCCCGCCGGCGGCGAGCCGGGTCAGCGCCGGCAGGTCGCCGAAGCCCGGCACCCGCAGGCACAGTCGCCACCAGGACGGCACGGCGTAGGCCCAGGTCACCGCACGGGTGCGCAGCAGCTCGACGTAGTCCCTGGGCGACTGCGTGTCGAGGAGCACGCAGCTCGCGCCGGCCAGCATCGCCGGCAGCACATGGGCGTGCATCGCCGAGATGTAGTACATCGGGAACAGCACGGCGGTGACGTCGTCGGGCCCGAGTTGCAGCACCCGCTGGTAGCTCATGCCGGAGTGCACCGACGCCCGGTGCACCACCTGCGAGGCCTTGGGTCGACCGGTGGTGCCGGAGGTGTAGACCACGGCGTACGTCGAGGCCTCGTCCGGTCGGTCGGCGGCTGAGAATGCCCACGGCACAGGCGGACTGGCGGTCAGGAAGGTTGCGAGGTCCAGCGCCCCTGCCAGCTCGAAGCCGGGCGCCGCCAGGGACAGCCGGACCAGGGAGTGCTCCACCATGTAGGCCCACTGGCTCGGGGCGAGCCGGGTGTTGAGGCCGACCATGACGAGATCGGCTCGGGCGCAGGCGAACAGCAGCGTCGCGAGGTCGAGGGTGTTGCCGGAGGCGACAGCGACGGCGTCGCCGGCGACCAGGCCGTGTGAGCGGAGCGAGGCGGCTGCGGTCTCGACCCGGTCGGCGAAAGCCGGGTAGGTCAACGCGATCGCGCCGTCGACAAAGGCGGTCCGGTCGGGAAACCGCCGAACCGCCCGATCGAGGACGTCGAGGACGGTTGCGGGGCGGCGAGCGTAGGACCGGGCCGGTGCGTCGAGCCAGGTCTCGACGACGACGGGGTCGCCAGGCCGGTCGTCGAGGTCGTGCTCGTCGTCGGTCACGGTGTTCGCGTGGTGCCCGGCGGACGGACCGCGCCGGCGAGCAGGACCGCCAGGGCCAGCAGCACCGCGACGGTCGTCAGCGCGCGCAGCACCCCGACGTGGTCGCCGAGCAGCCCGATCAGGGGTGGTCCGGCGAGGAAGGCGCAGTAGCCGATCGAGGCGATCACGCTGACCCGGCCGGCTGCCCGGGCGGGCTCGTCCGCGCCGGCACTCATGCCGATCGGAAAGCCCAGGGAAACCCCGACGCCCCACAGCAGGACCCCGACGAAGGCCAACGGGGTGGTGGGCGAGAACACGAACAGCAGCAGGCCGGCGATCCCGATCAGGGCCAGCAGGCGCACCACCGGGACCCGGCCGTGCCGGTCGAGCAGGGCCGGACCGAACCAGCGCCCGACGGTCATCGCGGTGAGGAAGGACGCGAAGGCCAGGGAGCCGACCGCTGCCGGCAGGTGGTAGCCGTCGATGACCGCGACGCTGATCCAGTCGTTGCCGGCTCCCTCCGCGAAGGCGAACGCCAGGACGAACAGCCCGATCACCAGGGTGCGGGGCTCGGCCCAGGCGGCGAGAGCCCGGTCCGACTTGCCTGCCGCGGCCTCGGCTGTGTCCGGCAGGAAGCGCTGCGCGGCCCGCGGCACGACGACGATGACAAGGACCGCCACGCCGAGCAGATGTGCGGTCACGGGGACCGACAAGGCCACCATCGCCGCGCCGACCAGAGCCCCGGCCA
>JAYSQK010000295.1:0-2131 GCA_043721555.1 Frankiales bacterium | reverse complement strand
GAACTGCTCTGACGTCCCCGACGCGGCGATCTGCCGGTCGTGCTGGCGGAACTGGTCGGCCGCGAGTTGCGGGAACAGGTCGTAGTCGCTGCGACCCAGCACCTCTCCTCCACCTGGTCCGAGCAGCTGCTGCAGGGCGCTGTTGGCGAGCAGGAAGCGCCCGTCGAGGTCCTTGGCGTAGATGACGACGTCGGTGTGCCCCAGCACCCCGTCGAGCAGCCGCCGGTTGTCGCGCAACGCCGCCTCGGCCACGGTCCGCGCGGCCACCTCGGTGGCCAACTCCTCGGTGTGGCGGCGCAGCTCCAGCTGGCTCACGACCTGGCGGGCCAGCACGCCGAGCTGACTGAGCTGGCGCTCGGTCAGCGCCCGGGGCACCACGTCGAGCACGCACAGGGTGCCGAGGACGTAGCCGTCGGCAGTGACCAGCGGCGCACCGGCGTAGAACCGGATCCCCGGCCCGCCGGTCACCAGC
The DNA here is from genome assembly GCA_043721555.1 of Frankiales bacterium. Classification (GTDB taxonomy): domain Bacteria; phylum Actinomycetota; class Actinomycetes; order Mycobacteriales; family SCTD01; genus JAYSQK01. Next base: position 1,659 of record JAYSQK010000295.1, on the reverse strand, counting down.
GGGTTGCCGGCGAACCGGGCGTCGGCGGTGGTGTCCGGCACCACCAACACCTCCGGGCTGGCCAGCGCGTGCGCGCAGAAGGAGATCTCCCGGGGGATCTCGGACAGCTCCAGCCCGAGCCGCGACTTGAACCACATCCGGTCGTGCTCCACCAGCGTCACCGAAGCCATCGGGGTCTGGCAGAATTGGGCGGCGAGTCCGGTCAGCGCATCGAAGGCCTCTTCAGGCGGGGTGTCGAGCACCCCGAAGCGGGCGAGGGCGGCGAGCCGGGCCTGCTCGAACTCCGGCGCCAGGGGTGGCTCAAGCAGTTGGCCTACCGGGCCGTCCGCCAATCGGTCGATCGGCATCCCGCTGTCTGGCACAACCACTCCACTTCGCCGCGACCGGGTCAGTGGCCGCTCGATCCCCGAAGACATGGTTGCACGCATTCCCGTCGCCCGAAGGCTGAGAGCGCACCGCCAGGCCGGCGGCAGTTGCCGTAATGGGCCGCGCGGGTGGACGCACTCAAGCTGCCCCGAGTTGCGCCGATGAGGCTAAGCAGCGGCGCGTGCCCGCGACCGAAACCATGAATATCCCCCGTTCAACGGGGGTGGCGCTGACGGACCGGCTCGCCGGTCATGACACGCCTCCATGGCTCGTCGCGTCCACGGAGAGGGGGGAAATTATGAAGGATCTGCGAACCAATGTCGCGGTGCGGCTGCTGGCGGCTGCCAGCTCGGTCACGGCCATCGTGCTCGTTGTCGGTGCCGGTGTGAAGTTCTGAACCCTCCTCGACCGAAGGACATCTCCATGAGGAACCTCCGTACGAACACGGTGACGCGGCTGCTGGTCGCAGCTGGCTCGCTGACCACGCTCGTCGTGGTCGCCGGCGCCGGTCACAAGTTCTGAGATGCTCGATCGCCACAGCCGGGGCCGGTCCAGCGACCGGTCCCGGCTCTGGCGGAACCGGCTTCGCCCGACCCCGCTGGTCCTGTTCATGGTCGCCACCTGCCTGCTCGGTCTACCGATCGCGGGTCACGCTGTCGGCGCCCTGCTGCTGAGCCCGCCGCTCGATCACCCGCTTGACATCGCTCTACTCGTGGCGACTCTGGTCCTGGCGGAACTGCTGCCCATCAGGATCTCCCGGGCGTCCCGGACAGACGAGATCACGATCTCGAGCACATTCGCCCTGGCCCTGGCCGTGTCCGCACCGCTGGGGCTCGTCGTCCTCGCGCAGGGGCTGCCCACCATCATCGACGACCTGCGGCGCGGCAAGGACCCGTTGCGGCCGTTGTTCAACGTGGCGCAGTACACGCTGACCTTCGCCGCCGCCAGGTTCACCTTGCAGCTCGTCGCCGGGGACCTGCCGTCCTCACCTTCCACGTTCGCGCACCGGCACCTGCTCGGCATCGTCTGTGCCGGGGTGGCCTTCCTCGTCGTCAACCACGGCCTGGTCGGCACCGCCGTCGCCCTGTCCACCGGCGTCCCGGTGCATAAGCAGCTGCTCGACGACATCCGGTTCGAGCTGGTCACCTCGGGTCTGCTGCTGTGCCTGGCGCCGCTCGTCCTGGTCGGCCTGGCCTTCTCACCACTGCTCGTCCTGGTCGTCCTGCTACCGATCGAGGCGGTACGACGCAGCGCGATGCTGGCCCTCGAGCGTGAGCACGACGCGCTGCACGA
>JAYSQK010000294.1:0-4291 GCA_043721555.1 Frankiales bacterium | reverse complement strand
GCGACGGCGGAGACCCGCGCGTCGAGTTGGCTCCAGGTGGTCGCCCCGTCCCCGAAGACGAGGGCGGTCTTGCCGGGCGTCGCCTGTGCGGCCCGGCGGACGAGATTGGCGAGGTTGCCAGCGGTGCGGGTGCTCACGACCTCAGCCCTCCGGACAACGGGCCGGGGCAGGGTCCGCGCCCGACCGGGCGGGAGTGTTGCACAGTGGCAAGCGCCGAAGGGTCACCCGGACGGTCCTGGGGACGGCTGCGGAGCGGCGGGCGGAATCCCGCGGGCCCGGTCGGCCTGCAATTGCCGCAGGATCTCCTGACTCCTCGCGAAGATCTTTGCCGGCAAGGTGCCGCCGAAGACCTGCGGTACGCCGTGCACACCCTTCATCCCGCCGCACGAGCCCCCGACGACGTGCGAGGCGCTCGCCGGGCTGCCGCAGACCGTGTCCTCATAGCCCATCCAGACCGAGATGCACAGGTGCTGACCGGGGATGCAGCCGACCCACCAGGCGTCGACGCTGTCGTCGGTCGTCCCGGTCTTGCCGAAGAAGGCGAACGGCTGGGGGTCGGCCTGGTAGGTGCCGCCAGTGACCACATCGGTCATGGCCTGGACGACCTGCCCGGCGACCGCGCCGGACAGCACCTGGACGCCCTTGGCGGCAGGCGCCCGGTCGAAGACGAGACCCGGGTTGGTGCCCGAGCCGCCGGCGCGGATCTCGGTGTAGTACCTGGGGGCGACGTGGACGCCGCCGTTGGCGAAGGTGCCGTAGGCGCTGGCCTCCGACAGCGGGGTGACCTCGACGCCGGCGCCGATCCCGAAGCTCAAGTTGTCGGGCGAGATCGCGCCGCGCAGGCCGGCCCGCTCGGCGAGCGCCGCGACCTTGCCCCTGCCCACCTCGACGGCCAGCGGCAGGTAGATCGTGTTGACCGACTTGGCAAGCGCCGCGCGCAGCGTGAAGGTGCCCGCCTCGCCATCGCCGGCGTTGCCGTAGACGTAGGGGTCGGGCTTGGCCCCCGGGTTCGGGATCGAGTCCCGGGCCGGTCCGTAGCGCCGCTCGTCGAGCGACTTGCCCTCGATGAGCGCCTGGGCGAGCGTGAACGGCTTGATGGTCGAGCCGCTCGAGCGCTGGGCGTTGGTCGCCAGGTTGAAGCCGAGCTTCTGGCGGTAGCCGTCGACGGCCGGCCGCACGACCTTGCCGTTGACGTCGACCCGGCGCGGCACCCGGCGCAGGGTCGCCATCGCCTTGACGTCGCCGTTGCGGTAGTCGATCGCCACCACCGCGGCCTGCGGGTCGGTCGCGTCCGGCAGCACCTCGCGCAGCGCCTGGCTGACGGCGGTCTGCAGGTCCAGGTCCAGGGTGGTCCGCACCCGCAGCCCGCCGCGGAAGAAGGCGTCCTCGTCGCCCCGGTACCGCTCCCGCAGCCGGGCCTTGACGACATCGGTGTACTCCGGCGCGATGGTGGTGGGGTCCGGCGGCGAGATCTGCAGCGGCTTCACGTCGAGCTGATAGGCGTCGCTCACCTGCTGAGGCGTTGCGTCGCCGCCGACGACCATCCGGTTGAGCGTGTACCGCTGCCGCGCGCGGGCGGTCGCGAAGTCCTTGACCGGGTTCCAGGCTGACGGCGCAGGTGCGATGCCGGCGAGCATCGAGGCGCGGGCCAGCGCCAGCGACGGGTCGCGTCGGTGCTGCCGCTCATCCAGGTCGAGATCCTTGATCGGGACGCCGTAGTAGTACTTCGATGCCGCCTGGACGCCGTAGAGCCCGTTGCCGAGGTAGAGCGCGTTGAGGTAGGCGGTGAGGATCTGCTGCTTGGACAGCTGGCGTTCGAGCCGCACCGCGAGCGCGGCCTCCCGGACCTTGCGCAGCACCGATCGCTCGTTGCCGACATAGGCGTTCTTGACGTACTGCTGGGTGAGCGTGGACGCGCCCTGCGTCACCCCGCCGGTGAGGTCGCGGTAGACCGCCCGCATCGTCGCGAGCGGGTCGATGCCCTTGTGCCGCAGGAAACGCTCGTCCTCGGCGGCGATGATCGCCTGCCGCATCACCTCGGGGATGTCCTGCGCCTGCACCACCTCCCGCCGTTCGGGCGGTGGGATCGTCGCGAACTGGCGGCCGTCCGCGGCCAGCAGCAGCGCCGAGGTCGGCGGCGGTGCCAGCGCGAAGTCGACCGGGGCGGCGAGCAGTCCGCCGACGAACGTCCCGAGGCCGACCGCGAGTGCCAGCACCGTGACCAGGACGAGCCGAAGCCCGATCCTCCGGCGCCGGCGGCGGGGCACGGGTGACTCGGCCACCGGGTCGGGTCCCGCTGCCACCATGTCGCAAATGGTACGTCGGGGCAGGCGATCCTGGGGCCGGCCCGCCGGCCTCGGGAGGGTGGCCGAGCGACCGGCCGGCGGCGGCTGCGCGCCGTAGGATGGGGCCTTGCTTCCCGCCGGGCAACGCCGCCCGGGGCCCGACAGGAGCCCGATGCGTCCTCGTGCGCTGCCGCTCGCGCCCGTGGTCCGCGCCACGGTCACCGCGGTCCCGGCGCGCCCGGACCGCTGCCGATGAGCCGCTCGACCGGTCGCCCCCCATCGGCGGGGCTGGCCGCCCTGCTCGCCGCGGTCGCCGAGGTCCGCCAGGAGGAACGGCTGCGGGGGGCGCGGGCAGCCGGCATCGGCCGCGACCTGCTGGAGCCCGGGCCTGGCCCGGCGTACCGGATCGTGGTGCCGTCCAGGGTTCCGGCGGCGCCGGAGGGTGAGACGGCGGTGTCCTTCGCGCTCGTCCAGCGCGCCCAGACCGGCGACGCCGAGGCGTTCGGTGAGCTCTACGACCGCTATGTCGACCAGGTCTACCGCTACATCTCCTACCGGGTCGGGAGCCACCAACTGGCCGAGGACCTCACCAGCGAGACGTTCCTGCGGGCGCTGCGCCGGATCAGCTCCTTCACCTGGCAAGGGCGCGATGTCGGCGCGTGGTTCGTCACGATCGCCCGCAACCTCATCGCCGACCACTACAAGAGCGGTCGCTACCGGCTCGAGTTGACGACCGACGACGTCACTGCCTCGGGGGCCGCACCGGCGGTCGACGGACCCGAGGACGCCGTCCTTGCGACGCTGCAGAACACCGTCGTCCTGCAGGCCGTCCGGCAGCTCGGCGCGGAGCAGCAGGAATGCATCGTGCTGCGCTTCCTGCAGGGGATGTCAGTCACGGAGACCGCCCAGATCATGGGCAAGAACGAGGGGGCGATCAAGGCGCTGCAGTACCGCGCCATCCGCACGCTCGGCCGGCTGCTGCCCGAGGGGGTCGAGCTGTGAGCGGACACCTGGTCAGAACGGATCAGATCCACCCGGAACCCGTCACCGCAGTCCCGCCGCCCTCGTTGCATCAGCTGACGACGCGCCCCGCCCGTCCCGCGAGCCCCCGGGAGGATCAACTGTGAACCCGCTGAGCACCCGCCGGGGCATCGAGGAGCTCGCCCGGCTGCTGGACGGCGCAGGTCCCCAGGGGACCGGTGCGCCGGCCCTGGCACCCGGTTCCGGGGCTGGCGCCGGGCAACTGGCGCTGGTCGAACGGGTCCGCGCCATCGCCCCGGACCTCGACCCGGCTGCCACCCCCACGCCGGCGTTCCGGACCGCGTTGCGCGCCCGGCTGGTGGCCGTGGCCAGCGTGCAGGCACCGGCCGCCACCCCGGGCCCGGCGCGGGCCGTGGCGCAGTGGTCGCGGGGTCGCGGCGTCCAGCGCCGCCTCGGGGTGACGGCCGGCGCCCTGGCCGGTGTGATCGCCGTGACCGGCATCGGCGTCGCCGGCTCGCGTTCACTGCCCGGGGCGCCGCTCTACGGGCTCAAGCGCGGCGCGGAGGACGTCCAACTGGCGCTGGCCAGTGGCGACGTCGCCGAAGGAACCAAGCAGCTGCAATTCGCCCGGACCCGGCTGCGTGAGGTCGTCGCGCTCACGGGCGGGGCCCGGGAGGTGTCGGTCGGGCCGGTCGCCTCGGCGGGCCTGTTCGCGGCCGGTCGGCTGACGCTCGGCGGCCCGCTCGACGCCCGGCTCCGGTCCACCCTCGCCGACATGGACCGGGAGACCCGCGGTGGCTACCAGCTGCTGGCGAAGGCCTACCGCCGCACCAGCCGGGCAGCGCTGCTGCGCCAGCTCACCACCTTCAGCACCGCCCAGCAGGGCGGCCTCACCGGGGTCCTGCCCTCCTTGCCGGCGGGCGCCCGACAGCAGGCCCAGGCGTCGCTCGCGCTGGTGACCATGATCGGCGACAACGCCCGCGCGCTGCTCGAGGCCCGCGCCTGCGCGGTCGGCTGCCCGCCGG
>JAYSQK010000293.1:0-5135 GCA_043721555.1 Frankiales bacterium | reverse complement strand
GGGGCAATAACTCTGCCGAGGAGATCAGCGCCCAGATGGACGACGCCAGCGTGAACGCTCACCTCGACGGCGACTCCATCCACGTGAAGGTCACCTGGACGCAGCCCGCGCCGGTTCTGCTGGTCGAGGACGGTGACGCCTGCGCCCGAGTCTCGCTGCGGCTCAGCGAGTCCTTGAAAGCGCAGGTTCAGGTCGCGGCCGTCGCGAGGTGCTCTCCGTGAATGCCTGGCTTGTTCGCGCCGCAGGCGCCGCGCTGGGGCGGCAGCGCCCCGCAGGCAACGGCACCAGCAACCACCACCAGGAACCGTCAGGTCCGACTTGCCCCTCGGCGAGCAGCAAGCCGTCGCTGGACCCGCCATCACGGTGCGGGCCCGCACCGTGATGACGGGCGACCTCACCCTCATCCGCGCCGCCTGAGATCGAGGGCCCGCAGCCGGTCACCGCACCCGTGTCACAGCCCTCGTCGCGTTCGGTCGCCCAAACCGGGACCTCCCGCGGCGGTTCCTGGCCGGGGCTGCGCTGCCCGCTCCGATGATGCCGGGCTCTGCCTGGTACGTGGTGTGGTCTGAAGCAGCAGTCCTCGTCCCAGCTCGGGCCGCCACCGCCCCTGGTCGGCAGGGAGCGCAGGTGGGTGCCGTCGGGGGGGCACCAAAAACATGAGAAGGGCGTCAGGTCCGCGTGGATGTGGCTGACGAGCTCGTCCTTCCGTTTTGGTGTTTGTGCCGGCCGGAGGAGCCGATGATGGGACTTGCCCTGCTTGGTATTCAACGGCGAATTGCAGTGGCACGGACCCACGCAGGGCTCACAATCGACCCCGGACGTCCCGGACCGAGTCCCGGAGGCGACTCGCTGAACACTTCGGGCTGGGCACGGGAGGACGTTGCGGCGCAGGTGCGGCACGAACCAGTCAACTCGAGGTGCAGCTAGCGTCGGTGGATGGAACTGCGGCACTTGCGTTACTTCGTGGCTGTGGCAGAGGAGAAGCATTTCGGGCGGGCCGCTGAGCGGCTGCATATGGCTCAGTCGCCGCTCTCGCAGCAGATCCGTCAGCTCGAGGCGGACCTCAAGGTCGTGCTCCTGATGCGCACCACCCGCAAGGTCGAGCTCACGGCCGCGGGCGTTGTTCTCCTCGACCGCGCTCGCTTGATTCTGGCGAGTGTGGATGCCGCCGCGACGGACGCCGTCCGAGCCGCCGACGGTGAAGTCGGGCATCTGGCCCTGGGTTTTACTGGGTCGGCAACTTACGAGTTGCTTCCGAGTCTGTCGAGGGTTTTGCGCGAGGAGCTACCGGATCTCGAGCTCGACCTGTACGGCGAGATGCTCACGCCCCGGCAGGTGAGCGGGTTGCGCGATGGCACACTGGACCTGGCCTTCCTTCGCCCGCCTGTGCTCGACCTCGACCTCACGGTGCACGTCATCCGACGGGAGCCGCTTATCGCGGTGTTGCCCCTTCACCATCGGCTGGCAGCGCAGGAGGCCATCCGGCTCTCCGAGCTCGCCGAGGAGCCCTTCATCAGCTACCCCTCGCATTATCGGTCCGTGGTGTACGAGGCGGTGGTCGAGGCTTGCCGCCGTGCGGGCTTCCAACCGCGGATCCGGCAAGAGGTGGGGGAGACCTCCACGCTGGTCGCCTTCGTGGCAGCAGGGCTGGGCGTGGCGCTGGTGCCCGCGTCCGTCCAGCACCTGCAGATTACCGGCGCGGTCTACCGGCCGCTCGCGGGCACGACCCAGGAAGTGGCCCTGGCGATCGCCCACCGAACCGACGACCCGTCTGCCGCGCTCCGCCAGGTACTGGCCAGAGTGCGCCGTCTGGTCGGGGGTAGCCGCACGCTGTGACGGAGCCTCAGACCGCCCGCGTCTGAATGGCAGCTGCCAACGTCCTGGACCGGTGGGCTGGGCGACCCTAGCGTCGGGGGCGTGCTCTACCTCGTGAAAATGACCGTGAACTTGCCGCGCGATCTTGATCCCGCTCAGGCGGAGGAGCTCAAGAGCGCCGAGCGGCAGCTCGCTCTCGACCTGCAGCGGGAGGGGGTGTGGCGCCACCTGTGGCGCGTTGCCGGCCGCTACGAGAACTACAGCGTTTTCGACGTGGCCGATCACGATGCGCTCCACCGTGTCCTCAGCGGGCTTCCTCTGTTCCCCTACCTGGACGTCCACGTCACGGCGCTCGCCGAGCACCCCAGCGCGCTGTCCGCCAACGGTGGCTGAGCCTGACCCGGAGACCGCTGCCTTCCTGGCCCGGATCGCCGGGGGCCCCCGCCTTCAGGACGGCACCCCCGAACAGGCACGCGCCGGTCACCTAGCGTCGGCGGTCGGACTCGCCGGTCCCGGGCCGGAGCTCGCCTCGGTTACCGACGAGCAACTCGGTGGGGTGCTGGTTCGCAGATTCGTGCCTGCCGGCGCGCGCGGCGTGACCGTATACGCCCATGGTGGCGGCTGGGTCGTGGGCACCCTCGACAGCTACGACACGCTGTGTCGGATGCTGGCGGTTGCGTCTGGCTCGACCGTGCTGTCGGTGGGCTACGACCTCGCGCCAGAGGCCCAGCACCCGCGACAGATCGGGCAGGTGCTTGCCGTCGCGCGGTCCGCCGTCGCGGTGGGGGAGCGGGTCGCTCTCGCGGGTGACAGCGCCGGGGGCTATCTCGCTGCCGTCGCGGTGCAGAGGGCAGCGAACGAGGGCCTGACCCTGGTCGCGCAGGCCTTGGTGTATCCGGCTGTGTCTCCGGCGTTGGACACCTCTTCGGCTGCGGATCACGCCGAGGGCTACTACCTCGAGACTGCGGCCATGCGCTGGTATTGGGAGCACTACCTGGGCGGTCGTGCGGCCACACCTTTGGTGGTTCGTGCGGACCTGCCGCCCACGCTGGTCCTGACAGCGGGGCTGGACCCCCTGCGCGACGAGGGACGGGCGCACGCCGACGCTCTCGAGGGAGTGGGGGTGCCGGTCACCCGGCTGGAGGTCGAGGGTCAGATCCACGGGTTCGTCCGATTCACTGCCGTCTTGCCCGCTGCCCAACCAGCCCTGAACGACGTCGGAGCGTTTTTACGAGACCACTTGGGGTGACTCTGACGCCCTACCTCTCAATTCTGCCGAAACATGTCCTTCACACGTCCGAAAACAGGACGCACGCTGTGAGCCACACCACTCCCGGCTCCTAGAGAAGGACTCCGCAGATGACCAGCACCCTCACCGAGCAAGCCCCCGTCCCGACTCAGCAGCGCGTGGACACCATCGTCTCGGCGGTCCTTGCCGGCGTGCGTCAGGCGCTCGACACGAACGATGTGACCTACGCCGAGTACGACGCGGCCAAGCAGTGGCTCATCTCGGTCGGTGAGAGCGGCGAGTGGCCGCTGTTCCTCGACGTGTGGATCGAGTCGACGGTCGAGCAGGCTGCCAACCGCAACCGCGCGGGCAGCAAGGGCACCATCCTCGGCCCGTTCCACCTCACCGAAGTGGTTGAGCTGAGCAGTCCCGCAGCGCTGCCGATGCGCACCGACGAGCCTGGTGAGCGCCTCACGTTCAGCGGGACCGTTCGCTCGGCCGACGGCACAGCGATCCCCGGCGCCACCCTTGACATGTGGCACGCCGACAGCGATGGCCTGTACTCCGGCTTCGCGGAGGGCGTCCCTGCCGGCAACCTGCGGGGAAAGGTCACGGCCGACCCGACGGGCTCGTTCGAGGTGCACACCGTTCTTCCGGCGCCGTACGAGATCCCGAAGGGCGGCCCATGCGGCGTGCTCGTCGCGGCAGCCGGCTGGAGCGCCTTCCGTCCTGCCCACCTGCACGTCATCGTCAGCGCGCCCGGCCACGACGCTCTCACCACGCAGTTGTATTTCGACGGCGGCGAGTTTCTCAGCAACGACATCGCCACTGCGGTGAAGCCTGAGCTCGTCTTGACCCCGGTCGCGGTTGAGGGTGGTAAGGCCGCGTCGTACGACTTCGTGCTCCCGACGGCCTGACCGACTCTTGTGAAGATCACCCGTATTGAGGCGATCCCCTTCGCCATCCCGTACGTGAAGCCGTTGCGCTTTGCGAGCGGGGAGGTGACTGTCGCCGACAACGTGTTGGTTCGGGTGCACACCGACGACGGACTCATCGGGGTCGCCGAGGCACTCACTCGTCCGTACACCTACGGCGAGACGCAGGGCTCGATCGTTTCGGTTCTGCGGGACGTCTTCTCTCCGGCCCTGGTCGGCACCGACCCGTTCGCCCGCGAGAAGGTCAGGGCGGTGCTGGGTCGCACCGTCGCCAACAACACCGCCAAGGGCGCGATCGACCTGGCCCTCTGGGACCTGATCGGGCAGGCGCTCGGACAGCCGTGCACCGCGTTGCTCGGTGGGTGGGGTTGCTCGATGCGGGTCAGCCACATGGTCGGCTTCGCCCCCGACCAGGAGATGGTCGACGAGGCGCAGATGATGCGGGACCGCTACGGCATCACCACCTTCAAGGTCAAGGTGGGCCGCCGCCCGGTGGCCTTGGATGTGCAGGCCACCAGGGCTTTGCGTGCGGGGCTAGGTGATGACGTCGAGCTCTATCTCGACGCCAACCGTGGGTGGACCGCACAGGAGGCGCTGGATGCGGTCGCCCAGCTCGCCGACGTGGGCCTGACGCTGCTCGAGGAGCCGTGCCCCAATGACGACGTCCTCGGCCGACGTCGCGTGGTCGAACGCTCCCGGGTTCCGGTCGTCGGCGACGAGAGCTGCACCCGGCTGCCGGAGGTTGCGCGCAACCTGCTGGACGGCATGTGCTCGGTCATCAGCATCAAGACCGCCCGGACCGGCTTCACCGAGTCGCAACGAATCGTTGGCTTGTGCGAGGGCCTGGGGGTCGAGACCGTCATGGGCAACCAGATCGACGGTCAGCTCGGCTCGCTCGCCTCAGTGACGTTCGGTGCGGCGCACGCCTCGACGAGCGTCCGGGCCGGCGAGCTGTCGAACTACCTCTCGCTGTCCGACGACCTGCTGGCCGAGCCCCTGGAGATCGTCGACGGGCGGATGTTCGCCCGCGAGCGCCCAGGACTGGGAGCCGAGCTCGATCTCGACAAGGTCGCGCGCTACCGCACCGATGGAGGTTGCTCATGACCCCGTTCATGCTTCGCGTCGCGGACCTGGTTGAGGGTGAGGCGGCGCCGTCA
>JAYSQK010000292.1:0-25184 GCA_043721555.1 Frankiales bacterium | reverse complement strand
CCCGCGTGCCGGCCGCCCCCGTGCGCGCCGCCCCCGTACCGGCCGTGCCCGGGCGCGCCCCGCGGTACCCGCCCCTCCGTACCCGGTGATCTTTGCGCGGTTGGTGAGCCCGCCAGCGTGCCCAGCCGCACAAAGATCAACTGGGCGGGCCCGGGGAGACCGCCACCAAGATGATCTTTGCGCGGTTGGTGAGCCTGCCGGCGCCCCCAGCCGCACAAAGATCAACTCGCCGGGCCCCCCGCGGCCGCCCCCCTACGCTGCGCGGGTGCTCAGGACCGTGACGGCAACCCGCTATGTCGCCCCCCTGCGCGAGGGCGGCTCGCTGCCCGGTCTGATGGAGGCCGACGACCTCGGCATGTACGTCGTGAAGTACGTCGGGGCCGGCCAGGGCCGCAAGGCGCTCATCGCCGAGATCGTCTGCGGTGAGCTGGCCCGCCGGCTGGGCTTGCCCGTCCCCGAGCTCGTGCTCGTGGAGGTCGATCCGCTGCTCGGCCGGTCCGAGCCTGACGAGGAGGTGCAGGACCTGCTGCGCGCCAGCGGAGGGCTGAACCTGGGGATGGACTTCCTGCCCGGGTCGCTGGGCTTCGATCCGGTCGCCCACACCCTCGACCCGTTGCTGGCGAGCGAGGTGCTGTGGTTCGACGCCCTGGTCAGCAACGTCGACCGGAGCTGGCGCAACCCCAACCTGCTGATGTGGCACCGGGAGCTGTACCTCATCGACCACGGTGCCTGCCTGGTGTTCCACCACGCCTGGGCCCGCGCCGGCGACTCGGTCACCCGCTCCTACGATGCGGCCGGGCACGTCCTGGCCGACCAGGCCACCGAACTGGCGAGGGCCGACGAGGTGCTGGCACCGCAGGTCACCGAAGGGTTGCTCGGCGAGGTGCTGACCCTGGTGCCGGACGTGTGGCTCGACGACGAGCCCGGCTTTGCGCGGCCCGACGCGGTCCGAGCCGCCTACGTCGACCAGCTGCACAGCAGGGTCGCGGATCGCCGATGGTGGCCCCGATGAGCCTGTTCGAGTACGCCGTACTGCGGGCCGTGCCGCGGGTCGAGCGCGGCGAGTTCGTCAACGTCGGCGTCGTGCTCTACTCCCAGCAGCTCGACTTCCTGGCCGCCCAGGTGCGGCTGGACGAACGCCGGCTGCTCGCCGTCGACCCGGCGGCGGACGTCCCGGCGGTCCGGGCGGCGTTGGATGCGGTCTGCCGCACCTGCGAGGGCACCGGCCCGGCTGGCCGCACACCGCTCGGGCAACGGTTCGGCTGGCTCACCGCGCCGCGCAGCACGGTCCTGCAGGCCGGTCCGGTGCACACGGGGATGACCGACGATCCGCGCGCCGAGCTCGACCGGCTGCTCGACAAGCTGGTCCGCTGAGCCGCGCCAAGGCGATCGCGGCGGCGCCCGCGATCTTCGTCCTGCTCTGGAGCACCGGCTTCGTCGGGGCGAAGTACGGCCTGCCGTACGCCGATCCGTTCACCTTTCTGGCGCTCCGGCTGGCGATCGCGAGTGCGCTGCTGGCCGTCGCCGCGGCCCTCACCCGCACCGCGATCAACCGCGAGCAGGCCGGTCGCGCGGTGGTGTCCGGGTTGCTGCTGCACGCGACGTACCTGGGCGGGGTCTTCTTCGCCATCTCGCGCGGCACGCCGGCGGGGGTGTCGGCGGTGATCGTGAGCCTCCAGCCCGTGCTCGTCGCGGCGCTCGCCACCCGGCTGCTCGGCGAGCACCTGGTGCGCCGGCAATGGCTCGGGCTCGCTCTCGGTGTCGCGGGGGTGGCCATCGTGCTGGCGCCCGGGCTCGCCGCGCACCGATCAGCGCTGCCGGTCGACGGCATCGTCGCCTGCCTGGTCGCGCTCGGCGGCGGCACAGCCGGCACGCTGTGGCAGAAACGCCACGGCGACGGGATCCCACTGCTCTGGGGCACCGCCGTGCAGTACGCCGGGGCAGCGGCCGTCCTGCTCGGCCTGGCGGCCAGCACCGAGCCGATGCGGATCGACTGGACCCCGGACTTCGTCGGCGCGCTGGTCTGGCTCGTCGTCGTGCTGTCGATCGGCGCCGTGCTGCTGCTGCTCGTACTGCTGCGGCGGGGCAGCGCGGCGGGGGTCTCGAGCCTGTTCTATCTGGTGCCGCCGGCCACCGCCATCGAGTCGTTCCTGGTGTTCGGAGAGCGGCTCGCGACACTGTCGATCGGTGGGATCGTCGTCGCCGCGATCGGTGTCGCCCTCGTCGTCCGACCGGTCACCGCCGACGTCGGCATTCCCGACGCCTAATCGCTAGCCACCAGGCCATCTCGGTGCCACAGTGTTCGGACGGTCGGCGAAGCCTGTCGGCGGCCGAGGGGCGAACGGCCAGCGGTGGCCACCAAGGAATGTCGCCATGCGCATTAGTCGTGCTGTCACGGCACTCGGCGTGTCCAGTCTGGCGAGTGTCTTCCTGATCATCAGTCCAACGGCGAGCGACGCGTCCTCCGGGAAGGCGGTGCGCATGTTCGACGATTGCGACGTCAGCTCATTCAACGCAGCAGTCGGGCCGGGCACCTGCGTCGGCGACGGGGAGACGACCTTCCCCGACTTCATCGCCGAGCTGCAGCGCACCAAGCAGGCCGAGGAGTGGCAGTTCGAGCCGGAGATGCTGAAGGTGAAAAGCGGCCGGCCGGTCATCGTGGAGAACCGCGGTGGCGAGACGCATACCTTCACCCTGGTCAAGACGTTCGGGGGCGGCTTCGTCCCAGTGCTGAATAATCTGTCGGGAAACCCCACGTTGGCACCGGAATGCGCCGCTCCGCCGAGCGTCGATCCGATCAATCTCTTCGTGTCCGCCGGCAAGAAAGCTGCCTTCCAGACGGCCAAGCTCCGCCCGGGGACCTACCAGTTCCAGTGCTGCATCCACCCGTGGATGAGGATCATCCTGACGGTGAAGTAACCGGCTGGACGACATCGGTCACCGCGTCGAGGAACGCGGTGGTCTCGGCCTCGGTGCCCGCGTTGACCCGCAGCCAGCCGGCCAACCCCGGCCCGGTCGAGACGTCGCGCACGAGCACGCCGCGGTCAAGGAGTTGCTGCCACACAGCGGTCGGTTCGGCGAACGGCCCGAACAGCAGGAAGTTGGCCGCTGTCGGCACGACCTGCAGGCCCAGCCCCAGCAGGGCGTCGACCATCCGGTCGCGTTGGGCCTTGACCAACTCGACCGTGCCGAGCAGCTCGGTTGTGTGCGCCAGCGCGACGCGGGCGGCAGCCTGGGTCAGGGCCGACAGGTGGTAGGGCAGCCGCACGAGGCGCAACGCGTCGACGACGTCCGCCGACGCGGCCAGATAGCCGAGCCGGGTGCCCGCCATCGCGAAGGCCTTGCTCATCGTCCGGGACACCAACAGCCGCGGGTGCGATCCGAGCAGCGTGACCGCGGAAGGCTCGGCGGAGAACTCGGCGTAGGCCTCATCGACCACGACGACCCCGTCGCAGGCCGCGCAGACGGCGGCCACGACCTCGAGCGATGTCGTCGTTCCGGTCGGGTTGTTGGGAGTGGTGATGAACACGACCGCCGGCCGATGCTCCCGCACCGCCTCGACCGCCAGCTCCAGCGGGAGACTGAAGTCAGCGGCCCGCGGCGCCGCCACCCAACCGGTCGAGGTGCCGGCCGCGAGCAGCGGGTGCATCGAGTACGACGGTTCGAAGCCGAGCGCCACCCGGCCCGGCCCACCGAATGCCTGGCAGACCTGCTGGAGGATCTCATTCGAGCCGTTGGCCGCCCAGACCTGCTCCAGCCCGAGCGGCACCCCGGTCCGCGCCGACAGGTAGGTCGCGAGATCCGTGCGCAGCATGACGGCCTCGCGGTCGGGATAGCGGTTCAGAGACCGGGCCACCTCCCCCACTGCGGCCTGCAGGTCCGCAACGAGCGCATCACTTGGTGGGTAGGGGTTCTCGTTGACGTTGAGCTGGACCGCCTCGGGCAGCTGCGGCGCGCCGTACGGCGTCTTGCCGACGAGGTCAGCGCGGACGGGCAAGCTCATCTGACCCTGACCTGGACCGCCTCGACATGCGCCAGCAGGTCCTCCGCCCCACCGAGCGCGACGACGTGCGGGGCGACGGTCGCCAGCGCCTCGCGGCTGTATTCGATCAGCGACATTCGCTTGAGGAAGCTCTGCGCCGACAGGCCCGCGGAAAATCGCGCGGTGCCGCCGGTGGGCAGCACGTGATTGCTGCCGGCGAGATAGTCGCCGAGCGAGACCGGCGTGTGGTTGCCGATGAACACCGCCCCGGCATTGCGGACCCGGCGCGCCCGGTCACTCGCATCGACGGTGATCACCTCGAGATGCTCGGCGCCCCAGGCATCGACGACCTCGAGGCCCTGCTCGAGGTCCTCGACCAGGACGTTCGCGCTCTGCCCGGCGAAGGCGGTCTCGACCCGCTCGCGGTGCCTGGTCGCGGGCACCTGCTTGTCGAGCTCGACATCGACAGCGTCGAGCAGTCGGGCCGAGGGGGTGACCAGCAGGCAGGCGGCGAGCGGGTCGTGCTCGGCCTGCGCGATCAGATCCGCCGCGACGTACGCCGGGACAGCGCTGTCGTCGGCCAGGATGCCGATCTCGGTGGGGCCGGCCTCGGAGTCGATGCCGCAGCGGCCCTGCACGAGCCGTTTGGCGGCCGCGACGTAGACGTTGCCGGGGCCGGTGATGACGTCGACCGGCCGGCAGCCCTCGACGCCGTAGGCGAACATCGCGATCGCCTGCGCGCCGCCGACGGCGTAGACCTCGTCGACCTCCAGCAGGGCGCAGGCGGCCAGGATGACCGGGTTGGGAAGACCGCCGAACTCGGCTTTGGGGGGGCTCGCGACGGCCAGCGAGGCGACGCCGGCGACGAGCGCGGGCACAGCGTTCATGACGACCGAGCTCGGATAGGCGATCCGGCCACCCGGGACGTAGAGCCCGACCCGGCCGACGGGGACCCACCGCTCGGTGACGGTCGCCCCGTCGACGACCTGGACGGTCTCGTCGGCTCGCAGCTGCGCGCGGCTGACGGCGCGGACCCGCCGGGCCGCCTCGAGCAGGGCCGCCCGGACCGCCGGGTCGAGCCCGGCCAGCGCCTGCTCCAGCGCCGCCGCGGGCACCCGCAGGTCGGTCAGCGCCACCCCGTCGAAGCGGGCGGTGGCCTCGCGCACGGCCGCCGCCCCGCGATCGCGCACCGCTTCCACGACGGGCCGCACCTGCTCACCCGCGGCCCCCACATCGAGCGTCGCTCGGGGCAACAGCGGTAGCGGATCATCGTGCCGGCGACCACGCAGGTCGATGCGGGTCAGCATCCGGCCAGCCTAATGGCGGACGGCGCGCCGGTCCGGCCGACGCCGGCCGGCTCCCCGCCGTACAGTCGCGCGGTGCCCGAACCGCTGCCGCTGTTCCCGTTGGGGATGGTGCTGTTCCCGGGCCTGGTGCTGCCGCTGCACGTCTTCGAGGACCGCTACCGGGCGTTGATTCGCGACCTGCTCGAGCTGCCGGAGGATGAGCGCCGGTTCGGCGTGGTGGCGATCCGCGAGGGCCGGGAGGTCGGTAGCGACGGCATCACCGCGCTGCACGAGGTGGGCTGCACCGCCCAGCTGCGGCAGGTCGAGACCTACGACGACGGCCGGGCCGATGTGGTGACGGTCGGCGCCGACCGCTTCCGGCTGACGACGTTGCACGACGACAAGCCCTATTTCACAGCAGATGTCGAATGGCTGCCGGAGGACGACGACCATCCGGCCGAGGCCGGTCTGCTCGACGCAGCGGTACGGACGTCCTTCGGCGACTATCTCGCGGCGCTGTCCGGCGCGAGCGGCAGCGAGGTCGAGCTGCCCGACCTACCGGCCGAACCGCTGGTGCTGAGCTATCTCGTCGCCGCGACGATGCTGCTCGACCTCGATGATCGGCAGGGCCTGCTGGCCGAACCAGACGGCCGCGCCCGGTTGCGCCGCGAGTTGTCCCTGCTCCGCCGGGAGGCGGCCTTCCTGCGGGTCCTCGCCGCCGCTCCGGCGCCCGAGCTCACCCGCACGCCAATCAGCCCGAATTAGTCCAGCAGCTCCGGGCGCAGGATGGCCGGCAGCAGGAAACCGGCGAGGGCGCCTACCGGCCAGAACACGATCGCCCACGGCGAACGGAGCTTGAGGAACAACTCGATGCTGCCGCGGGCCGACGGGTCGCTGAGCAGCTGCCGGACGTCGGTCGCGCCGGGACGCACCCCCACGACCGCGGCGATCTTGGCCGCCAGCAGGCCGCCGACCAGCAGGGCCAGCACGGTGGCCGGGCCGCTGCGTCGGGCGTAACGCCAGGCCAGCAGGCCACAGAGCACCCCGACGAGCAGTACGACGATCAAGAACGACCCGTCGGCGCCGACGAACGCCTTGCCCTCCACGTTGCCGGTCGAGGGCCCGGCCGCGGTGAGCTGCACGGTCAACCGCGGCGAGACGGCTGACCACAGCAACCCGGCGGGGGCGCCGAGCAGCACGAGCCCGGCCACGATGCTCGCGAAGGCCCAGCTGTCGGCCCGGATTCGCTCCGCCTGCTCGCTCCGCTCGCCGGTCACCGGCGCGCCGCCCGGCGCAGCGCGTACGACGCGAGCCCGAGCGACAGTACCGCCACGACCGCGCAGACGGCCAGGTCGAGCGCGAGCCGGCCGGCGTCGATCCGGCCGAACGACGCGGCCAGGGCGTCGGTCGCGTAGGTGCTCGGCACCGCTGCCCGGACGACCTGGACGACCCCCGGCAGCCGCTCCCGCGGGATGATCCCGAGGAACAGGATCGCCGACATGCCGAGTTGGCCCGCGACCGTCGCCAACTCAGGCCTCGGCGCAAGGAGCCCCAGGGCCGCGCCGAGCCCGGCCAGCGACGCCCCGGCCAGGGGCAGCACGAGCGCGAGCACCCACAGGTGGCCGAGCGGCAAGCCGTAGAGCAGCGAGCCGAACACGGCCGTGACGACCGCGCCGGGGATCGTGAAGGTCGCGTACGACGCGGCAGTACCGAGGACGACGGCAGCGGCCGGCACCGGGAGCGCGGCGTAGTGGTCCAGCGCGCCCGTCCCCCGCAGCATGCCGAACCGCTGGGCCAACAGGTTGAGCGCCACGAACGCGACGACGAGCACGGTTGCGCCGGCGACGACCTGTCGACTGGTGGTCCGGCTGCCCTCGTCGACGACCCCGCGCAGCAGCAGCAGGATGCCGACCGACTGCAAGGTGGCGACGAACAGCAGCGGCCCGCGGGCGGCCCTGGCCCGGCTCACCTGGCCGGCGTAGATGGCGCTGAGCGCGGCACCGACCGAGGGCCGGGGGCCGAGCGCAACCACCTCCGTCACGCCCGCTCCAGGTCGTCGTCGCGCCCGCCGAGGGCGAGGTAGACATCTTCCAGGGTCGGCGTCGCGAGGGTGAAGTCGTCGAGCGCGGCCAGCGCCGGGCCGGTCATCAGCCGGGCGAGGGCGTCGCGGGCCTCGGCGGCGGGCAGGCGGGCGCTCCACCGCAGACCGGTGACCTGCGCCCGGGCGGCGAGCGCGGCGACCACCGGCTCGTCGTACGGCGGATCGGTACGCCAGACCAGCTCGAGCCGGACTTCGTCGCTGACCAGGGCCTTGAGCCGGCCGGGGGTGTCGCAGGCGATCACCCGCCCCTGGTCGAGCACCGCGACCCGATCCAGGACCGCCTCCGCCTCCAACACGTTGTGCGTGACGAGCACGACGGTCGTCCCGAGCGCCTCGCGTCGCCGCCGCAGGGCCGCCCAGACGGCCCGCCTGGCGACCGGGTCGAGCCCGGTGGTCGGTTCGTCGAGCACCAGCAGCGGCCGGTCGGCGATCAGTGCGGTCGCGACCTGCGCGAGCCGGCGTTGACCACCGGACAGGGTCGTCATCGGCCGGCCGGCGAGCTCGGTCAGCCCCAACTCCTTCAGCAACGCGGCGGTCGCGGCCCTGGCTTCGCGACGGGGCAGTCCACGCAGGCGTCCGGTGGTCTCGACGGCCAGAGCTACCGGCAGCTCGACCAGCGCCGGCTCCTCCTGCGCGAGCCAGGCCACCAGCCGGGCGGCGTGCCGCACATCGTGGCCGAGCAGCGTGACGCTGCCGCGGTCCGGGGCGAGCACCCCGACGAGCTGCCGCACCAGGGTGGTCTTGCCGGCGCCGTTGGGCCCGAGCAGGCCGAACACCTCACCGCGGGCGACCTCGAAGCTGATGTCGTCGTTGGCCAGCACGTCAGGCGCGCCGCGCCGGCCCGGGTGCGTCCGCCGTACGCCCTCGATCCGCACCGCCACGGTCATCGTCGGGGCGGCAGCGGTCACCGTCACCGTGGGCGCTCCTCGTGGACTCGGGTCGTTCGGGCGCCTACGGTACGCCGAGCCGGCGGCTGCCGCTGCGCGTCCCGTGCTCCCCTGCGGCCGGTCAGTCGACGAGTGCGTCCTGTCCGACGGGTTCGGCCGCGGCCACCGGGTCCGGCGTCGTCCCGGTCCGGCCGAGCAAGGCCATCGCTGCGACGGCCGCCGGGGCGGCCAGCAGCAGTGCCCAGCCGGGGGCCTGCAGGAGCGCCAGCGCGGAGGCGAGCAGCACCCCGGACACGATCGGCCTGGTCACTCCGGCGGGCGCCGAGGACGACAGCCGGGCGCCGAGGTAGATCGCGGGCAAGGCGCCCAGCAGCAGCGAGCCGGTGATGGCCAGCTGCACATCGCCGAACAGCAGGTGGCCGAGCGCGGCCGAGGCGACCAGCGGGATCGCCTGGACGATGTCGGTGCCGACGAGCTGCGAGGGGCGCAGGCGCGGATAGGCCAGCAGCAGCAGCGCGATGACGAGCGAGCCGGCGCCCACCGACGTCATCCCGACCGCCACGCCCCCGACCACCCCGATCGCGACGGTGCGCAGCGGCTTGACGACCAGCGGACCGGCGTCGCCGCGGTGCCCGGCGCGCCGGTCGACGACCTGGCGGACCACGGTCGAGGACAGCGAGGCGAGCAGCATGACGCCGATCGCCACTTTGAGATCGTGTTGGACTTGCGGGTCCTTGCCGATCCGGCCGATCAGCAGGGCGCCGGCGAAGGCCGACGGCACCGAGCCGAGGGCGAGCCAGCGCAGCAGCCCGGTCTGGACGGTCCGCCGCCGCAGGTGCACCCCCGCGCCGACGGGCTTCATCACCAGGCTGGTGACGAGGTCGCTGGACACCGCTGCCAGCGGCGGGACGTGGAAGACGAGCACGAGCAGCGGCGTCAGCAGCGCGCCGCCGCCCATGCCGGTGAGTCCGACGAGCAGCCCGACGAGGGCGCCGGTCAACGAAAGGGTCAGATCGAGGTGCATGGCTGGCCTGCTCTGCGAGGGTCGGCCAGGTGGCCGACAGGGTCCGACGGGGTCAGTGACCGCGCGCGGGACAGGCAGAGGGCATCCGCATCAGATCGACGTGCAGCCGCCGGACCAGCGTGGTGCTGGTCGGCATGTCGCTGTTCGCCCGATGCATGCGAGCAGTCTGCAATTGTCGATCGAAGTTGTCAACATCTGGCCGTCCGCCATGCTGGGGGTGTGCAGATCTCGGCCAAGACCGACTACGCCCTGCGGGCGCTGTGCGTGCTCGCGGCCGCCGAAGATGGCGCTGCCGTCAAGGCAGCCGACATCGCCGCAGCCCAGGACATCCCGCAGGCCTTCCTCGAAGGCATCCTGGTCGACCTGCGACGGGCCGATGTGATCGCGAGCCGGCGCGGTCCGGACGGCGGTCACCGGCTGGCCCGGCCGTCCTACGCCATCACCCTCGCCGACGTCGTCCGGATCATCGACGGGCCGCTGGCGCTCGTGCACGGGCATCGCCCCGAGCTCCTGACGTACGCCGTACCGGCGGCGCGCCTGCAGGACGTCTGGGTGGCCGTCCGCGCCGCCCTGCGCGTGGTCCTCGAGACGACCACCCTGGAGCAGGTCGTCGAGGGCCGGCTCCCGCCGCAGGTGCTGGCGCTGTGTGACTCGACCCGGTCGTGGACGTCGGTGTGGCCGGTCCAGGACGGGACAGAGCGCTGACCTACGCGGGGTCCTCGGGGACCTCCGGCGGCACCCGGGTCGGGCCGGCTTCAGCCGGGCGGGGCCGGTCCTGCCGGTGCAGCCGCACCGCGACCAGCGCAACGTCGTCCTCAGCCTGGTCGGGCAGCATCCGGGAGAGCAAGGTGTCGCACAGCTCGTCCAGCGGCAGCTCGACGAGCTCGGCGAGGGTGGTGCGCAACAGCGCGAGCCCCTCGTCCAGGCCCTGGCCGCGGCGCTCGACGAGCCCGTCGGTGTAGAGCAGCACCGTCGCACCCCGGTCGAGGACCACCTGGGTCTCCACCCGCGGCGTGGCCGGGTCGATGCCGAGCAGCAGGTCCGCCTCCAGGCCTGTCAACGGCGAGACCGTGCCGTCCGGCATCAGCACCATCGGCGGCGGGTGACCGGCGTTGGACCAGCGCAGCCGGGTGACGCCCCGCTCCAGCTCGTCCTCGGTCTGCTCGAGCCGGGCCACGACGACGGTCGCGGTGGTCTCCAGCAGCAGGCCCTCCATCGCCGCGTCGAGGCCGGTGAGGACCTCAGCCGGCCCGGCCCCGCTGTACCAGGCGATGCCGCGCAGCAGTCCGCGCAGCTGCCCCATGGCGGCCGCGGCGGCGGTGTCGTGCCCGACGACGTCGCCGATGACCAACGTGGTGGCCCCGTCGGGTTGCAGGAACGAATCGAACCAGTCGCCGCCGACGGAGGCGATCTCGGCGGCCGGCACGTAGCGGACCGCGATCTCACAGTGGTCGGGCTCCGGGGGTTCGGTGAGCAGGCTGCGCTGCAGCCCTTCGGCGAGACCGCGCTGCTCGGCGTACAACCGGGCATTGTCAAGGGCCAGGCCGGCCCGGTCGGCGACCCCCAGCGCACTGGTCAGGTCGCCGTCCGACAGTGCCGGTCGGTCCGCGCCCCGGAAGATCGACAGCAGGCCCAAGGTTCGGCCGCCGGCCCGCAGCGGGAGCACCGCCCCCGACTCCGGTGCCAGCGTCATCAGCAGCTCGCGCGCCTCGCCCGGCAACAGGATCGTGCTGATCGCAGCCGTCGCCGCAATCGGGACGAGGACCGGCTGGCCGGTCCGCAGGGCCTGCGCGACGAACGACTGGCCGGTCAGCGCCGGCAGGCGTACCTCGGCATACCGTTCGAGCACCGACCGCAGCGCCGGGTCGATGTGCCAGCTGCCGACATCGCGCGGGACGTCACCCTCGTCCACGAGGGTGACGACGCACCAGTCGCCGAGCGCCGGGACCACGAGCCGGGCCAGATGGGCGACGGCGGCTTCCGCCTCCAGCGTGGTCGCCAGCTCCGCGCTGACGGTGGCCAGCAACTCCAGCCGGGACGCGGCTTCGGCCGCCAGCTCCCGATCCGCGTGCCTGGCGGTGATGTCCAGGAAGTACAGGTGCAGGCCCTCCGGGCTGGGCACCACGTGCACCTCGAACCAGCCGTCAATATGCGGGTAGTAGGCCTCGAACTGGTCGGCCTGGCCCGAGCGCATCGCCTGGTGGTAGCGCCGGCCGAAGTCAGTCTCCTCGAGGCCGGGGAAGGCGTCCCACAGCACCGCACCGATGAGATCGCTGGCACCGCTGCCGACGACCTTCGCCCCGGTGGCGTTCAGGTACGTCACCCGCCACTGCCGGTCCATGACTGCGAAGCCGGTCGCCATCGTCTCCAGGATGTGCGCCGCCTGATCGCGGGCGGTGCGCGCCTCGGTGCTGTCGTACGCCGTGCCGAGCAGCTGCACGGCTTCGCCCGTCACCCCGGCAACGGCCCGACCACGCGCCGCGACCCAGCGCTGCTCGCCGTCCGGCAGCGTGACGCGGAACTCGGCCCGGTAGTCGCCGCACACCTCGACCGCCGCTGCGATCGCGGCGTCGACCGCTGCCCCGTCATCGGGGTGGATCCGACTGAAGGCCTCACTGATGTGCGGGACGAACTCGCCAGGCGCGTAGCCGAACAACGCCTGCAACCGCTCGTCCCACTCGACCCTGCCGGTCCGCAGGTCCCAGTCGAAGCTGCCGATACCGGCGGCGTCCAGAGCGGTGTCCCAGCGCTCCCGGCTGTTCTCGTAGTCGGTGGACAGCGCCGCCAGTTCGAGCTCGGCCATCACCGAGCCGCCGAGTTGTTCCAGCAGCGCCACGTCGTACGCCGTCCAGGAGTGCGGCTGCGGGTCGAACACGCACAGCGATCCCACGATCGGCCCAGCGGTGGACACGAGTGGCACACCCAGATACGCACCCACGACGCCGGCAACGACGGGCGGCAGCTCGGCGACCCGGTGATCGGCCCGCGCATCGCTGACGACCAACGGGCCGCCCGAGGCCGCGGTGACCGTGCACAGCGAGTCGTCAAGGGCGCTGTCCTCGCGGGCCCCGTCGGCGAGCCCTACCCCCCCGGCGACGACCTGGCTGGCGGTGAGCAGCGAGACCTGCGCCGATGGGCAGGACAGCAACCGGGCGGCGAGCGAGGCCAACCGATCCAGCGCCGGGTTGCCGCCAGGCCCCGGCAGCAGCCGGAAGGCGGCCTCCCTGGCGTCGTCGCTCACGCCGGCGGCTGGCGGGGCGCCATCGCTCTGCGGCGGCACCAGCGACCGCTCACTGTTCGACGTCGACACCCGGTCCCCTTCTGCCACGCCTGCGCTCCCGTGAGCCCACCAAGCTAGCTGCCCGGGTCGACGGACGGCGGCCGGCTAGTGCCAGGCCGCTGCCGTCCGCCAGACCAGGATGTCCAGGATCCGCAGGTGGGTGAGCGGCGCACCCGCCTGTTCGGCGGTCTGTTGCAGCTCGTCGAACGCGGCCGCCTCGCGCTGCAGGTCCTCGCGCATCTGGGTGCAGAGCACCGCCATGAAGTCCTGCCAGGACCGATCGGTCGAGCGCGGGATGACCCCGGGCGCCGTGTAGGCCTCGAAGATCCGGCTGTCGTAGAGCGGCACCAGATCGGGTCGTTTGCGGTGCAGCACTTTGCTGACGACCGTGCCGCGCACCCCTCTCCCGGCGTACCGCGGTTCGTCGAGGACCCCGAACAGACCGGCGACGCACATCACGTGGTCGTCGTCGGCCTCCTCGAGCGACACCTCGGGCAGCTCGGCCACGATGTCCAGCGCGGGCAGCATCTCGCGGAGCAGTCCGAACCGACCAGCGTCCAGATGCACGCCCATCAGGGCGGGTGCGAGCAGATCCCCGTCCACAAGGGCCGGCGAGCCGTTGGTCTCCAGCCGGTCGTAGGCCGGGTAGGCGTAGCCGTTGCGGATGTCGACGTAGTCCAGCAACAGTTCGTCCGGGTGCTCGACGAGCATCGTGCCGGCGCACAGCCGCATCGCATCCATCCACCCAGCCTGCCATCCCGCCCGCTCGGCGCGCTCAGGCCCCGCGGCGGCGGATCTGGTTGCCGAGCCAGACGAGCGGGTCGTAGCGACGGTCGACGACCCGCTCCTTCATCGGGATGAGGGCGTTGTCGGTGATGTGGATCTGCTCGGGACAGACCTCGCTGCAGCACTTGGTGATGTTGCACATGCCGAGCCCGGCCTGCTCCTGCGCGAACGCCTTGCGGTCGACGGTGTCCAGCGGATGCATGTCGAGCTCGGCGATTCGCATCAGCAGCCGCGGACCTGAGAACGCCGGTTTGTTCTCCTCGTGGTCGCGCACGACATGGCAGACGTCCTGGCACAGGAAGCACTCGATGCACTTGCGGAACTCCTGGGACCGTTCGACATCGAGCTGCGCCATCCGGTGGTTGCCGTCGGCGTCCCGGGCCCGCGGGGTGAACGGCGGGATCTGCGCGGCCTTGTCGTAGTTGAACGACACGTCGGTGACCAGGTCGCGGATCACCGGGAAGGCGCGCAGCGGGGTGACCGTGACGACCTCGTCCGGTGCGAAGGTGCCCATCCGGGTCAGGCACATCAGCCGGGGCCGGCCGTTGATCTCGGCGCTGCACGACCCGCACTTGCCGGCCTTGCAGTTCCAGCGCACGGCCAGATCTGGCGTCTGGGTGGCCTGCAGCCGGTGGATGATGTCCAGGACGACCTCGCCCTCCTGCACCGGGACGGTGAAGTCCTGCAGGCCACCGCCGGACGCGTCGCCGCGCCATACCCGGAGCTTGCCGTCGTAGGTCACGCCGTCTCCTCGAAGATCGCCGCGAGCTCGTCCGGCATGACCGGCAGCGGCTTGCGGTGGACCGCAATGCTGTCGCCGTCGGCCGTGCAGATCAGGTTGATCCTCGCCCACTCGGGATCGGGTCCGGGGTAGTCGTCCCGGGTGTGCCCACCGCGGCTCTCCTGCCGTTCGAACGCCGCCCGGGCGATGCATTCCGACACCGTCAGCATATGCGGCAGATCGAGCGCAAGGTGCCAGCCGGGGTTGTACTGCCGGTGGCCTTCGACGGTCAGCGCGGCAGCTCGGACCTTCAGCTCGCCGATCCGCACGAGCGCCTGCGACACCTCGTCGGCGGTGCGGATGATGCCGACCAGATCGTTCATGACTTCCTGCAGGTCGTGCTGGATCGTGTACGGATTCTCCCCGCCGTCGCGCGCGAACGGCGCGAGCGCGGCGGCCGCCGCAGCCGAGATCTGCTCCTCCCGGAGCGCCTCCGCCGGGTGCGCGGCGGCGTGCTCAGCAGCCGCCAGCCCGGCTCGCCGGCCGAAGACCAGCAGATCCGACAGCGAGTTGCCACCCAGCCGGTTGGAGCCGTGCATGCCGCCGGCGACCTCGCCGGCGGCGAACAGCCCGGGGACCACGGCCGCGGCCGTCTCGGGCAACACCTCGATGCCGCCCATCACGTAGTGGCAGGTCGGTCCGACCTCCATCGCCTCGGTCGTGATGTCGACCTCGGCGAGCTCCTTGAACTGGTGGTACATCGACGGCAGCCGCTTCCTGATGTACTCCGGTGAGCGGCGTGCGGCGATATCCAGCAGGACCCCGCCGTGCGGTGACCCGCGACCGGCTTTCACCTCGCTGTTGATGGCGCGGGCGACCTCGTCCCGCGGCAGCAGCTCCGGTGGCCGGCGGTTGTTGCGCTTGTCGGTGTACCAGCGGTCCGCTTCCTCCTGCGTCTCGGCGGTCTCCTTGCGGAAATAGTCCGGGATGTAGTCGAACATGAAACGGTTGCCCGCGGAGTTCAAGAGCACGCCGCCGTCGCCGCGGACCGACTCGGTGACCAAGATGCCGCGGACCGACGGCGGCCAGACCATGCCGGTCGGGTGGAACTGGACGAACTCCATGTTGATCAGCGTCGCGCCGGCCGTCAGCGCCAGCGAATGCCCGTCGCCGGTGTACTCCCAGGAGTTCGACGTCACCTTGTACGACTTGCCGATGCCACCCGTGGCGAGGACAACCGACGGCGCCTGCCAGGAGATGAACCGGCCGGACTCGCGCCAGTAACCGAAGGCGCCGCAGATGCGCCCGTCCTCGGCGGTCAGCAGCTTGGTGACGGTGCACTCCATGTAGACGTCGATGCCGAGCGCGACGGCGCGCTGCTGCAGGGTGCGCAGCAGCTCAAGGCCGGTGCGGTCGCCGACGTGGGCGAGCCGGGCATAGCGATGGCCGCCGAAATCGCGCTGCGAGATCAGGCCTTCCGGCGTCCGGTCGAACAGCGCACCCCAGTCCTCCAACTCGCGCACCCGGTCCGGCGCCTCCTGCGCGTGCAGCTGCGCCATCCGCCAGTGGTTGAGCATCTTGCCGCCGCGCATGGTGTCCCGGAAGTGCACCTGCCAGCTGTCCTCCGGATAGACGTTGCCCATCGCCGCGGCGATCCCGCCCTCGGCCATCACGGTGTGCGCCTTGCCCAGCAGGGACTTGCACACCACGGCGGTGCGGGCGCCGCGTTCGGACGACTCGATGGCCGCCCGCAGGCCCGCACCACCCGCGCCGATGACGACGACGTCGTAGTCGTGCCGCTCCAGATCGGTCATCAGAACAACCTCGGATCGGCGAAGGCACCGGTCGCGACGAGCCGCACGTAGAAGTCGGTCAGGGCGACGCCGATGAGGCTGACCCAGGCGAGCTCCATGTGCCGTTCGTTCAACCGTGAGACGACCATCCACAGCCGGTAGCGGACCGGATGCTTGGAGAAGTGCCGTAGCCGACCGCCCACAATGTGTCGGCAGGAGTGGCAGGACAACGTGTAGAGCCACAGCAGCGCGGCATTGGCGAGCAGCACGAGCGTGCCGAGCCCCAGATGGAAGAAGTGGTTGCTGCTGTCCCGGAAGGCCAGCACCGCGTCGTACGTCAGGATCGTGTTGAAGACCAGACCCAGGTAGAAGAAATACCGGTGGATGTTCTGGAAAATCAGCGGGAATCGGGTCTCGCCGGTGTAGGTCTTATGTGGTTCGGCGACCGCGCAGGCCGGTGGAGACCGCCAGAACGATCGGTAGTAGGCCTTGCGGTAGTAGTAGCAGGTGAGCCGGAAACCGAGCGGTGCGATCAGGATGTACAGCGCCGGGCTGATCGCCGACGGGCCGGTGAACAGCTCCGGAAAGGTATTGCCCTCGCACCCTTTGGTGATGCACGGCGAGTAGAACGGCGAGATGTACGGCGCGGAGAAATAGTGCGCCTGCTCGAAGGCGCGGACCGTCGAGTAGATGATGAACGCCACCAGGACAGCGACGGTGATCAGCGGCTGCAGCCACCACCGGTCGGTGCGCAGGGTGCGTTCGGCGACCGCGGCGCGGCCGGGCGCGGTGGGGCTGGCAGTGGTCATCGAGTCAGGGCCGGCTCGAACCGACACCCTCGTCCTCGGCGCCCACCCACAACCCAGGCGAATAGGGCGCCTCGTCGATGACCTCCAGCTGGGGCGCGGACGGCGCCCGCTCCGAACCGCAAAGCAGATCGACGTCCTCCCGCACGCGGGCCAGGTCCAGCCGCAGGCGCCGAGCGTCGACAGTGTCGCCGTAGCGAGCGAACAGCCGCGCGGCAGCCCGCTCCAGAGCCAGGACCGCGCCACGGGCCGCGGCGACGTCGGAGTCCACGACCATATGAGCCACCTTCCGGGCACCGGTCCCGCGGTGCGCGGGGGGAGCCAGGCGCAGTCTTGCCGCAAGTCGCCCCGGTGGGAAGAGCCCTGCGTCCGCCGGTCGCCGAACTGGGGCCGTGGTCAGCCGGTGACGGGCAGGCAGCCGGCGCCGAGCAGGGCTTTGAGGTCGGCGAACAGCGCCGGGTGGGCGGTCACCCGCAGCCGGTCGTCGAGCCGGACCACGGTGGTCTTGCCGGCGTTGACCAGTTGCAGGTGCACCTCGGTCGTGCCGGGGTGGGCGGCGAGGACCTCCTTGAAGCGCTCGACCACCGGTGGGGTGCAGCGCTGGGTCGGCAGCGAGACGACGACCGGACCGCGCGGGCCGATCGACAGGTCGGGCACGATCACCTCGTTGGCGATGATCTTCGGGGTCTCGTCGCGCTTGTCGACCCGGCCGCGGACCAGCACGACGGCGTCCTCGACCAGATGCATCGCCGCGCCCTGGTAGCTGGCTGGGAAGAACATCACCTCGACGGCGCCTTCGAGGTCTTCGAGCAGCACCATCGCCCAGGCGTTGCCCTGTTTGGTCACCTTGCGGGTGACCGCGGACAAGATGCCGCCGACGGTGACGTTCTGACCGTCGTTCAACTCGCTGATCGCCGACACCGGGCAGTCGACCGCGGCGGCGATGACGTGCTCGACACCGAACAGCGGATGGTCTGAGACGTAGAGGCCGAGCATCTCGCGTTCGTAGGCGAGCAGCACCGCCTTCTCCCACTCCCCCACCGGGATCCGGACGTCGAACAGGTCGTCGGCGAGCGTGCTCGGCCCATCGTCAGCCAAGCTGAACAGATCGAATTGGCCGATCGCCTCCGCCTTCTTGGTGTCCAGGCAGTTGTCGATCGCCTCGACGTGTACGTGCACCAGGCCTTTGCGGGTGTGCCCGAGCGAGTCGAAAGCACCAGCCTTGATCAGCGACTCGACCGTCTTTTTGTTGCAGGCGACGGCCTCGACCTTCTTGAGGTAGTCGGCGAAGTCGCCGAACCGGCCCTTGGTCGTGCGGGTCGCGACGATGCTGGCCACGACATTGGTTCCGACGTTGCGGATCGCCGACAGCCCGAACCGGATGTCGGTGCCGCGCGGAGTGAAGTCGCTGTCGGAGTCGTTGACGTCGGGGGGCAGCACCTTGATGCCCATCCGCCGGCATTCGGCGAGATAGAGCGCGCTCTTGTCCTTGTCGTCGCCGACCGAGGTGAGCAGCGCGGCCAGGTATTCGGCCGGGAAGTTGGCCTTGAGGTATGCCGTCCAGTACGAGACAAGCCCGTAGCCGGCGGTGTGCGCCCGGTTGAAGGCGTAGTCGGAGAACGGGACGAGCACGTCCCACAGCGCCTTGATCGACGCGCTCGAGTAGCCGTTGGCCTTCATGCCGCCCGAGAACGGGATGTACTCCTTGTCGAGGATCTCTTTCTTCTTCTTGCCCATCGCGCGCCGCAGTAGGTCGGCGTTGCCGAGCGTGTAGCCGGCGAGCTGCTGCGCGATCGCCATGACTTGCTCCTGGTAGACGATCAGGCCGTAGGTGTCACCGAGCACCTGGGCGAGCGCCTGCTCGAGATCGGGGTGCAGCGGCTCCACCGGCTTACGGCCGTTCTTGCGGTCGGCGTAGTCGTTGTGGGCGTTGGCCCCCATCGGCCCGGGCCGGTAGAGCGCACCGACGGCGGAGATGTGCTCGAAGGTGGTCGGCACCATCGAGCGCAGCAGCGCGCGCATCCCGCTGCCCTCCATCTGGAAGACACCGAGGGTGTCGCCGCGGGCCAGCAGCTCGTAGGTGGGCCGGTCGTCCAGGGCCAGCGTCTCGAGCACCACGACCTGGCCGTTGCGGTTCGCGGCGATGTGCTTGAGGCAGTCGTCGAGCACGGTGAGGTTGCGCAGGCCCAGGAAGTCCATCTTGAGCAGGCCGAGCGTCTCGCAGGCCCCCATGTCGAACTGGGTGATGATCGCGCCGTCGGCCTCGCGGCGGTGGATCGGGATCACGTCGAGCAGCGGCTCGCGGCACAGGATGACCCCGGCGGCGTGCACGCCCCACTGCCGCTTGAGCCCCTCCAGGCCCCGGGCGGTGTCGACGACCGCCTTGGTGTCGGCGTCGCTCTCGTACAGGGCGCGGAACTCGCCGGCCTCGCCGTACCGCTTGTGGCTGGGGTCGAAGATCCCCGACAGCGGGACGTCCTTGCCCATGACGGGGGCGGGCATCGCCTTGGTGATCTTGTCGCCGAGGGCGAAGGGGTAGCCGAGCACCCGGGCGGAGTCCTTGACGGCCTGCTTGGCCTTGATCGTGCCGTAGGTGATGATCTGCGAGACGCGCTCCTCGCCGTACTTCTCGGTGGCGTAGCGGATCATGTCGCCGCGCCGGCGCTCGTCGAAGTCCAGGTCGATGTCGGGCATCGAGATGCGCTCGGGGTTCAGGAACCGCTCGAACAGCAACTTGTGCTCGATCGGGTCGAGCTCGGTGATCGACAGGGCGTAGGCCACCAGCGAACCCGCCGCCGAACCGCGACCGGGGCCGACCCGGATGCCGCTGGCCTTGGCGTGCCGGCACAGGTCGGCGGTCACCAGGAAGTAGCCGGGGAAACCCATGTTGCAGATGACGTCGACCTCGTAGTCGGCCTGCACCCGGTGGGTTTCGGGGACCCCGCCGGGGAAGCGCTGGACCAGGCCGGCGTGCACCTGCTCGCGCAGCCAGGTCTGCTCGGTGTAGCCGGCCGGCACGTCGACCCGGGGCATCAGGTCGGCGCCCTCGTTGAAGCTGACCTCGCACCGCTCGGCGATCCGCAGCGTGTTGTCGCAGGCCTCCGGGAACTCCGACCACAGGGTGCGCATCTCCTGCGCGGTCTTGAGGTAGAAGTCGCTGGCGTCGAACTTGAACCGGTTGGGGTCGGCCATCGTCTTGCCGGACTGCACGCAGAGCAGCACCTCGTGGGCGCGGGCGTCCTCGGCGTGGGTGTAGTGCAGGTCGTTGGTGGCGATGAACGGGATCGCCATCTCCTTGGCCAGTCTGATGAGATCCTTCTGCGCTCGGCGTTCGATCGCGATGCCGTGATCCATCAGCTCGCAGAAGAAGTTGTCCGCGCCGAAGATGTCCCGGTACTCCCCCGCGCTGCGCTTGGCCGCCTCGTAGTTGCCCATCCGCAGGTAGGTCTGGATCTCCCCGGACGGGCAGCCGGTCGTGCCGATCATGTCGACCGCGTGCTCGGCGAGCAGCTCCTTGTCCATCCGCGGCTTGTAGTAGTAGCCCTCCAGGCTCGCCAGCGAAGACAGCCGGAACAGCGCGTGCATCCCACGGGTGCTCGTCGAGAGCATCGTCATGTGCGTGTAGGCGCCGCCACCGGAGACGTCGTCCTCGCCGCCGGCGCCCCACTTCACCCGGGTCTTGTCGAAGCGGCTGCCCGGCGCGAGGTAGGCCTCGGTGCCGATGATCGGCTTGATGCCGTGCGCCTTGGCCTTCTTCCAGAAGTCAAAGGCCCCGAAGACGTTGCCGTGGTCGGTCATCGCCAGCGCCGGCATGCCGAGCTCGGCCGCCTTGGCGAACAGATCGTCCAGCCGGGCGGCGCCGTCGAGCATGGAGTACTCGGTGTGCACGTGCAGGTGCACGAACGAGTCGGTCACAACAGGCCTTCCTACGGGACGCCGGGACGTGCAGCGCGTCGGTCCGAGGGGAAGGCGGCCCGTGCTGTGCTGGTCCGGACACTCTCCCACGCAGGTCCGACAGGATGCTGCCGGACACGCGCGGTGCTGGTGACGGCTACGCCGCTACGCGTGGCGGATGCGCTCGTGGACGGCGCGCTCGCCGCCGCGGCGGCGGGGCAGCCGCGCCCCGGTGCCGCCCCGCAGGCCCGCGGGAGCCAGGCTGAGGTGCTCCCCGCGAGGTCAGCGCAGCTGCTTGCGCATGCTGACGTGGTCGATGCCGGCCTCGACGTAGACCTCGCCGTACGACGCGTAGCCGGCCTTGTCGTAGAACGCCCGGGCGTGCAGCTGGGCGTGCAGCTCGACCGAGGGCAGCCCACGCTCGCGAGCCCGGTCCTCGAGCCGGGCCAGCACCCCGGCGCCGATCCCCTGGCCGCGGGCGGACGGGTCCACCGCCATCCGGCCGATGGTGCCGTCGGGCAGCAGCCGGCCGGTCCCGACGACCCGGCCGTCGCGCTCGGCGACCGCGTGGTCGGCGACCGCGTCGAGCTCGTCGCGCTCGAGGTCGGCGGGGACGCCCTGGCCCAGGACGAACACCTCGTGCCGCAGGGCCAGCACGGCCGGCATGTCCTCAGGCCGGGCCAGCCGGGTCATCCGGGCTCCTGCACGGTCGGCCTCGGCGCGACGACCCGCGCCTCGGGCAGCAACGGCAGGACCTGCGTGTCGGGCAGGGACGTGCCGACCGGCGCCGCCTCGACCGCCCGGAACCCGCGCTGGGTGGTCAGCCCGGACAGGGTCCGGCCGGTGGCCTGCACGACGGCCGCGAGCACGCACGCGCAGTGCTCCCGGTAGGCCTTCGCCGCCCGACCGGCCGAGCTGGCCAGTCCGTCGTACAGCGTCTGCAAGGACTGGTCAGCTCCGCGGGCCTTGGTGAGGTAGTCCTGCTGGGCGGCGGCCCGGCCGGCTGCCGCGCGCTGGAAGCCGCGGGCGAGGTCGGCCGGCAGGTCGGTGACGTCGACCGGCACCAACGCGGCCTGCGGTCCCTCGTCCTGGTCCCGCAGGTAGACCCGCTGCACGTCGAGCCCGGTCAGCAGCGCCGCGGCCTCGAGCGGCGTCTGGTAGTCGACGAAGCTGACGAGCGCGAGGTGCTCGCTGTCCGGGCTGCGGGTCGACACCTCGGCGAGCTGCCGGACGGAGCCGGCGACATAGTCGGCGACCCGCCGCCCGGCCTGCGGTCCGAGGGTGACCGGGCCGGCGGCGGACACCTGTCGACCGGGGTCCAAGCGTGGCTGCCCTGACAGGGCCACCCCGCCACCGGCAAGGGCGACCGCCATGGCGATCAGCAGCAGCCTGCCCGGGCGCCGTGCGCCTCGCTGCAGCCAGCCGGCGAGCGCGCCGAGCGCCCGGCGGCAGGTGTCAATGCCCGTCAAGAGCAGCTCGGCTGCCCTCGGGACGACGGCGTCGTCCAGGCGGCGCAGGGGCCTCACGACGAGGCCGCGACCCGATCCAGCGCCCGCTGCAGATCCGGGGCGTAGGCACTCTCATAGGACACCCAGCGCCCGTCGTCGGGGTGCGCGAACGACAGCCGCACCGCGTGCAGCCACTGGCGCTGCAGGCCGAGCCGTTTGGACAGCGTCGGATCCGCGCCGTAGGTGACGTCGCCGACGCAGGGGTGCTTCAGCGCACTCATGTGCACCCGGATCTGATGCGTCCGCCCGGTCTCCAGATGGATCTCGAGCAGCGTCGCGTGCCGGAACGCCTCGAGTGTCTCGTAGTGCGTCACCGAGTCGCGGCCACCGCTGACGACCGCGAACTTGTACGCCGAGGTCGGGTGCCGGTCGATCGGCGCGTCCACCGTGCCGGTCAGCGGATCGGGGTGGCCCTGGACGAGGGCGTGGTAGCGCTTGTCGACCGTCCGCTCGCGGAAGGCGTCCTTGAGCACGGTGTAGGCCCGCTCGCTCTTGGCGACGACCATCAGTCCGCTCGTGCCGACGTCGAGCCGGTGCACGACCCCCTGCCGCTCCTCGGCGCCGCTCGTACTGACCCGGTGCCCCGCCGCGGCCAGCCCGCCGATGACCGTCGGTCCCTCCCAGCCCGGGCTCGGGTGGGCGGCGACCCCGACCGGCTTGTCGACCACCAGGATGTCGTCGTCCTCATGCACGACGCGCAGACCCTCGACCACCTGCGGGGCCGGGCCGGGCGCGGTGTCCGGGCTCGGCAGGTCGACGTCGAGCGTCGCCCCGGCAAGCACCCGGTCGCTCTTGATGCTGACCCGGCCGTCCAGGCTGGCGCCGCCCGCCCCGACGATCTCGGCCGCCACCGTGCGGCTCAGCCCGAACAGCCGGCTGATCGCGGCGTCCAGGCGCAGCCCGTCCAGGCCCTCCGGCACGGGCAGGGAGCGGCGGACGGTCACCGCACCATCATCGCTGCTCGGCGATCCGGTGGGTCCCGTCGACCTCGATCCCACGCAGGGAGAGCAGCACCGCCACGGCCGCGCCGACCGTGATCGCGCTGTCAGCCACGTTGAACGTGGCGAAGTGCGGCAGGTGCAGGAAATCCACGACCGCCCCCCGGCCGATGCCCGGCGAGCGCAGGAGCCGATCGGTGAGGTTGCCGACCGCCCCACCGAGCAGCAGGCCAAGGCTCAGCGCCCAGCCGCGCGAGCGGAGCCGGGACGCCGTACGGATGATGACGACCACCACCGCCAGAGCGACCGCGGTGAAGACGACCGTCGCTCCCTCGGCGAAGGAGAAAGCCGCTCCGCTGTTGCGGCTGACCTCGAGGGTCAGTGGTCCGTAAACGCGCGCCGAGCGACCTTCCAGGTGCGCCACGACGAGCGCTTTGGTGGCGGCGTCGACCGCGACGACCAGCAGCGCGACGACGGCGAGCAGACCAGCCCGTCGCCTGGGGGTCAGCGCCGCTCCTCGCGCTGCTTGCAGCTCACGCACATCGTCGCCCGCGGGAACGCCTGGAGCCGCGGCTTGGGGATCGAGTTGCCACAGTTCTCGCAGCGGCCGTAGGTGCCCGCGTCCAGCCGGGCCAAGGCGCGTTCGACCTGGAGCAGCAGGTCACGGCTGTTGTTGGCCAGCGACATCTCGTGCTCACGCTCAAAGGTCTTGGTGCCCGCGTCGGCCTCGTCGCCCGATCCCTCGTTGCTCGCGGCCTGCTGGATCTCGTTGCTCTGGTTCTCCGCGTCGTCGATCTCGCCGCGCAGGTCCTTCGCCTGAGCCTTCAGCTCGCTGCGGACCTCGCCGAGCTCGGCGTCGGTCCAGGTCTCAGCGGCAGTAGCTGCCACCGCGGGCTTCTGGGCCGCGGACTTGCGGGGCTTTGCTGGGGCCTTGGCTGCCTTGGCTGGGGCTCTCCTCGCAGGGGCCGGGGCGCGGCCGGTCGCGCTCGTCGGCTCGGGGGCGGACGCGTCGATGGTCTTCTCCTGGCTCGGTTCCGGTGCGGGGACCGCGGTACGGCGGGCCGCACGTTGGCTGGTCGTGCTCGGGGCGGACGGGGCCGATGCCTTGCGGGCCGCCTTGGTAGGCGGGGTTGGTCGCTTGCTCAGCGCCGTCGGCGAGGCGCTGGCCCTGGCGGGTGCGGTCTTGGCGGGCGCTGGTTTCTTGGCAGGCGCTGGCTTCTTGGCAGGCGCTGGCTTCTCGGCAGGCGCGGTCTTGGCGGGCGTCGCCTGGTTGACCGACGCGGCCTTGGGCGCGACCTTGATCGGCGGCACGGCTGCCTTGGTGGTCGCAGGGGTGACTCTCGGCCGGACAGTCTTCGCGGAGGGTCGCTTGGCTGGGGCGGACTTGGCTGGGGCGGACTTGGCCGGCCGGGCCGCCACCACATTGGCGCCGGCCTTGGTCGTGGCCTTGGTCGTGGCCTTGGCCGGACCCTTGGCCGGGGCCTTGCTTGCGGCGGCCTTTCGTACCGTCGTCACCGGCGCCGCGCCAGCCACGGAGGGCTTTCGGGCCCGGTCGCCAGCACGCTGAGGAGCCGACATCCCGCCTGCCGGTTCACGCTGCGTCTCCGCGGAGATCGCGCTGCGATCCTCCTTGCCGCGTCCAAGGACCCGACGAAGCTTGCCGCCGAAGCCGGCGCGCTCCGCTGCCATCCGAGCCCCTTTCACGATGTGCAGAACCTGACCCGAGCCCGCGAAGGATACGTGTCCCAGGATCGGGTCACCAACCAGCACGCCGGACGCCGGAGGGGTCAGGTTCACGTTCGACACTCGGGCCAGGTGGGCGCCGGATCTGGACGCGCAACTCGCGTCGGCAGTATCGCCCGATCGTTGCCAACAACCCTTGCGCTTCGTTAGCCGCATCGAGTAAACTTCGAACACGCGTTCGAGGATGACGGAGGGGGCAGGGCAATGACGATCACCGCTCCGCCGGTCCCTTCGCAGGTCACCGCCCTGTACGACGCACCGCACGGCCTCGGCTTGTTCGGGCCAACCGGGGACCCGCTGGTCTGCGCCGCGCTGCTGCGGGCGGTGTCGACGATTGAGGGGTTGGCGTTGCGGGAGGTCGCGGCCGTCGATGCCTACGGCACGTTCACCGAGGTCGGCCAGCCCTCGACGGTCGCCCTGGTGCAGACGGCAATC
>JAYSQK010000291.1:0-8253 GCA_043721555.1 Frankiales bacterium | reverse complement strand
CTGGTCGCTCGCCCTCGACACCCCAGCAACGGGCATCGCCCCCGGCCAGACCGCGGTCCTGTACGACGGGGACGAAGTCCTCGGCAGCGCGACCGTCGCTACCGCCGCCTGACGCCCGCCCCTCCGTGGATCACCCCGGCGGGGGCGGCCCCGATACGCTCACGACCATGTCGGCCGGAGACGCGCAGTGCAGCCGCAGGGCGTGAGCGCCGGGCCCGACTCCCCGCTGCAGCCGTGGAGCCCCGGCACGGCCACCGGAATCGGCAGCCTGCCCGGCGATGACCCGCTCGAGGCGGCCAAGATGGTCCTCGAGACCCTGCCCGACCTGCCGTTCCTGCCCGAGCTGCCCGGTCGAGGCGCGCCGGCCGACCTCGCCGGCCGCGGGACCGCCCTGCTCCACGACCTGCCGGTCGACCTGCAGCCGAGCGGCTGGCGGCTCGTCAGCCGGCCGAGCGGTGACGGCTCGCGGGCCCGCGACCTGCTGTCCCGCGACCTCGACGCCTTCGAGCTGGCGGCCGGGCTGGCCGGCCACCCGGCCCGGCTCAAGGTCCAGATCACCGGCCCCTGGACGCTGGCCTCCCGGCTGGAACTCACCCGCGGCGACAAGGTGCTGGCCGACCACGGCGCCGTCAGGGACCTCACGAGCAGCCTGGCCGAAGGGGCGCGCCTGCACCTGGCCGACCTGCAGCGGCGGCTGCCGGACACCGTGCTGCTGCTGCAGGTCGATGAGCCGTCCCTGCCGACGGTGATCGCCGGCGGCGTGCCGACGAGCAGCGGCTGGGGTCGCCTGCGGATTCCGCAGGAACAGGTGGTCCGCGAGCGGCTCGCCGAGGTCCTGGCCGTCAGCCCGCACCGGCTGGTGCACTGCTGCGCAAGCCGACCCCCGATCGGGCTGTTCCAGCGGGCCGGCGCGACCGGCCTGAGCCTGGACGCGACTTTGCTCAGCGGCTTCGACGACGAGGCGCTCGGCACCGCCGTCGAGGGTGGCCTCGGCCTGCTCCTGGGGTGCGCGCCGAGCGTGGACGAGACGTTGTCGGACCCGGCTGGCATCCTGCGGCCGGTCCGGGCGCTGTGGCGTCGGCTCGGCTTCGATCCCGCGCTCGTCGCGCCGACCGTCGTCGTCACCCCGACCTGCGGCCTGGCGGGGGCGTCGACGGCGCACGCCCGGGCAGCACTGACCAGGTGCGTCGAGGCAGGCGAGCTGCTGAGGGAGGAACCCGAGTGAGCGAGGCAGCCGTGCCGGTCGGGGCCCTCGGACGCCACGCCGAGCTCGCCCAGCAGGTGGAGGAGCACGCCTTCCGCTACTACGTGCTCGCCCAACCGACCGTCACCGACGCGGCGTACGACGCCTCGATGCGCGAGCTGCAAGCGCTCGAACAGCTGCATCCCGAGCTGCGCACCCCGGACTCGCCGACCCAGCGGGTGATGGAGACCTACTCGACCGACTTCGCCCCGGTCGAGCACCTCGAGCGGCTCATGAGCTTGGACAACGTGTTCACCGCCGAGCAGTTGCGGGCCTGGGCCGGCCGGGTCGCCAAGGAGGTCGGCGACGCGGCCAGATTTCTGTGCGAGCTGAAGATCGACGGATTGGCGGTCGCGCTGGTCTACCGCGACGGTCGGCTCGTGCGCGCTGCGACCCGGGGCGACGGCCGCACCGGCGAGGACATCACGCCCAACGTCCGCACCCTCGCGAGCGTCCCGGATCGGCTCGTCGGCGACGGCGTACCCGCCCTGCTCGAGGTCCGGGGGGAGGTCTTCATGGCGACCGATGACTTCGCCGAGCTCAACGCTCGCCTGGTGGGGGAGGGCCGGGCGCCGTTCGCCAACCCGCGCAACGCCGCCGCGGGCAGCCTGCGGCAGAAGGACCCGCGGGTGACCGCGACCCGGCCGCTGCGGCTGACGCTGCACGGCATCGGCCGGCGCGAGGGGTGGGAGCCGGCGAGCCAGAGCGAGGCCTACCGCCAGCTCGGCCAGTGGGGTCTGCCGGTGAGCAGCCGCTTCGCGGTCGTCGACGACCTGGCCGGCGCCCTCGGCTTCATCGACCACTGGGGCGAGCACCGGCACGACGTCGAGCACGAGATCGACGGCGTGGTGGTCAAGGTCGACCAACTCGCCCTCCAGCGCCGGCTCGGCGCGACGAGCAAGGCGCCACGCTGGGCGATCGCGCACAAGTACCCGCCGGAGGAGGCCACCACCAAGCTGCTCGACATCAAAGTCAACGTCGGCCGCACCGGCCGGGTCACGCCGTTCGCGTTCATGGAGCCGGTTCTGGTCGGCGGCGTCATGGTCAAGCTGGCCACCCTGCACAACCAGGACGAGGTCCTGCGCAAGGGCGTCCTGATCGGCGACACCGTCGTCGTACGCCGGGCCGGTGACGTGATCCCGGAAGTGGTCGGGCCGGTCGCGGCCCTACGCGACGGTACCGAGACCGCATTCGTGATGCCGACGCACTGTCCCGAGTGCCTGACCGAGCTCGGCCGACCCGACGGCGAGGTCGACGTCCGGTGCCCCAACACCGTCAGCTGCCCGGCCCAGCTGCGGGAGTCGATCTTCCACATCGCCGGGCGGGGGGCGCTCGACATCGACGGCCTGGGCTACGAGACCGCCATCGCCCTGTTACAAGCTGGGCGGGTCGCGACGATCGGCGATGTGTTCCACCTGACGGCGGCCTCTTTTGCGGACCTGCGCGGCTTCGGGCCGAAGAAGATCGCCCAAGTGCTGGCCGGTGTCGAGGCGGCCCGCGACCGGCCGCTGTGGCGGCTGCTGGTGGGGCTGTCGATCCGGCACGTCGGCCCGACCGCGGCGCAGGATGTCGCCCGCCACTTCCGCACCCTGGACGCCGTCATCGCGGCGAGCGCCGAGGAGCTGGCCGCGGTCGAGGGCGTCGGCCCGGTCGTGGCGCAGGCCCTCGCCGACTGGTTCGCCGACGACCGGCACCTGGAGATCGTCGAGCGGCTGCGGGCCGGCGGGGTGCGCTTCGCCGACGAGGGCTCGGCCGACGGGCCACGACCGCTCGAGGGGGTCACCGTCGTGGTCACCGGCACGCTCGCCAGTCACAGCCGTGACGGGGCGACCGAGGCCGTGCAGGCGCTCGGCGGCAAGGTCACCGGCAGCGTGAGCAAGAAGACCGACTTCGTGGTGGTGGGCGCCGACCCCGGCCAGAGCAAATACGACAAGGCGGTCAAGCTCGGTGTGCCGGTGCTCGACGACGACGGGTTTGGTGTCCTGCTGGCGCAGGGGCCGGCGGCGGCCCGGGGGCAGGCGGTGGTGCTGACCCCGACCGACCCGGACTAGTCCTTTCGGGTCATGGTCTCGCGCCATCTGCTGTCGACAAGGTTGGGGTGGCAGCGGCGCAGCTGGGCGAGCAAGGGAGTCAGGTGAGCTCGAGCAGAGCCGACCCGCGGAACTCGTTCGCGGCGCAGCGCGGCCTGCTGTTTCGAGCATTCGTCGGCGTGGTCATCACCGCCGGCGTGCTCATCGTGGCCGAGGCCACCCGCCGGCTCGACATCCAGGCGCTCATGCACCTCGGACCCGCCTTCGTGCTGGTCTGCGGCCTGTTGCTGATCGGCGAGCTGCGTCCGCTGTTCACGACCGGCGCCAAGGACGACAACGGCATGGTGCTGTCGACCGCCTTCGTCTTCGCCCTGCTGCTGCGCTACGGCCTGCCGGTCGCCATCGTCATGCAGGCGCTCGCCACGGCGATGACCGACACCGGCAACAACAAGGCGCCCTGGCGGACCGGGTTCAACGTCTCGCAGTACTGCCTGTCCTGGGCCGCCGCGTCGTACGTCATGGATCTCGTCGGCCACCCAGCCAGCCTGGCCACCCCACTGTCGTTGCACGGCCGCGATCTTGTCGCCGCAGCAGCCGGCGCGGTGACCTTCTTCCTGGTCAACCAGCTGCTGGTGACCCGGGCGGTCTCCTACAAGCTGGGCGGCACGATGTGGGCGGCGATGCGCCCCTCGCTGGGCTATGAGCTGCTGAGCAACGGCGCGATGCTGGCCCTCGCGCCGCTGGTGGCCCTCGCCGTCGAGCGGGGCGTGGCCTTCGTGCCGCTGCTGTTGCCACCGGTGATCGCCGTCTACACGGTCGCGTCGGTGGCCCTGGACCGGGAACGCCGGGCGATGTCGGACGCCCTCACCGACCTGCCCAACCGCGTGCTGCTGGCCGAGCGCGCGACTGCGGCGCTGTCCGCACGGGAGAGCACCCACCTGGTCGCCCTCGCGCTGTTCGACCTCGACCGCTTCAAGGAGGTCAACGACACGCTCGGCCACCACGTCGGCGACCGGCTCCTGCAGGTGGTCGCGCAGCGGCTCGCCACTGCGGTCCGGCCCTGCGACACCGTCGCCCGCCTCGGTGGCGACGAGTTCGCCGTGCTCCTGCCCGAGCTGCCCGACGCCTCGACAGCCGTCGACGCGGTGACCCGGCTGCGCCAGGCCGTGACCGAGCCGATCGTGCTCGAAGGCCTGCTCATCGACGTCGGCGCGAGCGTCGGGTTGGCGATCTGCCCAGCGGACGGCGTCGATCTCGACGCGTTGCTGCAACGGGCGGATGTCGCGATGTACCTGTCCAAGGAGTCCGGCGCTGTCGAGCGCTACGACGTCGGCCGCGACCACAACTCCACCAGCCGCCTGGCGATGCTGGGCGAGCTCCGGCTGGCCATCGAGACCGATCAGCTCGAGCTGCACTACCAACCCAAGGCCGAGCTCGCGACCGGCCGGGTGACCGGCGTCGAGGCCCTCGTGCGCTGGCGCCATCCCGATCGCGGCCTGGTCCCGCCGGACGACTTCATCCCGCTGGCCGAGCGCAGCGGCCTGATCGAGCAGCTCACCGGGTGGGTCCTTGACAACGCGCTGGCCCAGGTCGCCGCGTGGCGCGATCAGGGACTGCTGCTCCAGGTCGCGGTCAACGTCAGCGTCAAGGACCTGTCGGGCGCAGTCCTGACCGACCGCGTCGCCGCCTGCCTCACCGCGTACGACGTCCCGGCGCACCTGTTGCAGCTCGAGGTGACCGAGGGCTCGTTGATGGCCGAGCCGGTGCGCGCCGGAGCCGAGCTGGGCCGGCTCGCCGCCCTCGGGGTGTCGCTGTCACTCGACGACTTCGGGACCGGCTGGTCCAGTCTCGGTCATCTGCGTCAGCTCCCGGTCCAGGAGCTCAAGATCGACCGGTCGTTCGTCCAGCGGATGGGCGACAGCGCTCGTGACGTGGCCATCGTGCGCAGCGTCGTCGATCTCGCCCGCGGGCTCGGCATGTCGGTGGTGGCCGAGGGCGTCGAGGACGAGCGCACCTGGATCGCCCTGCGCGAGGTCGGCTGCGACGTCGCGCAGGGCTGGTGGCTCGCCAAGGCGCTGCCCGCGGACGAGCTGGTCGCCTGGTTGGCCGAGCGGGCCGCCACCACCCGCGAGGGGCTGCTCACGCTGCCCTGAGGCGGGCTCAGGCGTGCACGCTCAGCACCGTCGAGGCGATGCCGGCCAGATGTGCCAGCCGGAGCACCTCCGAGGCCCGGAAGCGCGGGCCGCCCGGCCGGCCGACGAGCACGACCCGGGTCGGGGCGCCGACCGGGGCCGCGCACAGCTCGGTGCCGAGCACCCCCCAGCGTTCGGGCACCCACTGTTCCCGGCTGTCCATCCGCCGGGCGGTCGCGAGCGGCAACCAGGGGAGCGTCACCTGGGCCAGGTCGGGGGCGCCGGCACTACCCGCCAGGACGCCGCCGGCAACGTCGTACACGCAGGCCCAGCCGGC
Organism: Frankiales bacterium; assembly: GCA_043721555.1. Lineage (GTDB taxonomy): Bacteria > Actinomycetota > Actinomycetes > Mycobacteriales > SCTD01 > JAYSQK01. Next base: position 2,511 of record JAYSQK010000291.1, on the reverse strand, counting down.
CCGGAAGACCCCGGGGGCCAGGTCGACGAGCAGTTGCAGGGCCTCGGCGGGAGAGGCGGCGAGCTCGTCGACGAGCTCGAGGTCGCGGTGCAGGTCGTCCGCGCCGAGATAGGGCCGCAGCGACTCCACGATGACGCCGGGCACCGATTGGGCGCTCGTGATTAGGACGTCAGCCAGGCCACCCGGGGCGAGCTGGACGAGCAGGTCGTCGACGGCGCCCTCGGGCCCACGCTCGACGACGTCCAGGCTGACGATGTCGCCGCCGGCCTGGCCGATCGCGGTCGCGACGGCACCGAGCATGCCGGGACGGTCTGGCAGGACGACGCGCAGCAGATACGTCATGCCCACATGGTGCCGTCGTCAGGTTGCGACCGTGTTGCCGCCTGGTGACCCCGGCCGACCGAACCCGGCCGATAGGCTCTGCACCGTCCCCGACGGCGAAGGAGCCGGATGCCCGAGATCACCCGCGAGCAGGTGGCGCACCTGGCCCGGCTGTCCCGGCTCGCGCTCGACGACACCGAGCTGGACGCCCTTGTCGGCGAGCTGGACGTGATCCTGACGGCCGTCGCCCGGGTCGGTGAGGTGGCCGCCGCCGACGTGCCGCCGACCTCGCACGCGGTACCCCTCGAAAACGTCACCCGGCCCGACGTCGTGGTCGCCTCGCTGTCCCGCGACGACGTCCTGGCCGGTGCGCCGGCGGCCGAGGATGGGCGCTTCCGGGTGCCGCGCATCCTGGACGACGAGCAGTGAGCGACCTGACCCGGCTCACTGCGGTGGAGACGGCCGCGGCGATCGCGACCGGCGAGACGTCCGCGGTCGAGGTGACCAAGGCGCACCTGGACCGGATCGGCGCGGTCGACGGCGAGCTGCACGCCTTCCTGTACGTCGATGAGGCCGGCGCCCTCGCCCAGGCCGCGCGGGTCGACGCCGGCGAGCTGACCGGCCCGCTCGCAGGGGTCCCGTTGGCGCTCAAGGACGTCATCTGCACCCGGGGCATCCCGACCACGGTCGGCTCCCGGATCCTGGAGGGGTGGCGGCCGCCGTACGACGCGACCGTCACGGCCCGGCTCAAGGCCGCCGGCGTCGTGATCCTGGGCAAGACCAACATGGACGAGTTCGCGATGGGCTCGAGCACTGAGCACTCCGCCTACGGCCCGACCCGCAACCCGTGGGACCCGGCCCGGATCCCCGGTGGGTCCGGGGGCGGCTCGGCAGCGGCTGTCGCGGCGTACGAGGCGCCGCTGGCCATCGGCACCGACACCGGCGGCTCGATCCGGCAGCCCGCGTCGGTCACCGGCACGGTCGGGGTCAAGCCGACCTACGGCGGGGTGTCCCGCTACGGCCTGGTGGCGTTCTCCAGCAGCCTGGACCAGGCCGGCCCGTGCGCGCGGACCGTGCTCGACGCCGCCCTGCTGCACGAGGTCATCGCCGGGCACGACCCGGCCGACTCGACCTCGATCGACGCGCCGGTGCCGCCGGTCGTCGCGGCCGCCCGGCAGGCCGACGTCAGGGGCCTGCGGATCGGCGTCGTGCAGGAGCTGACCGGCGAGGGCTACCAGCCGGGGGTGCAGGAGCGCTTCGCCGAGGCGGTGGCGCTGCTCACCGAGCTCGGCGCGACGGTGACCGAGGTCAGCTGCCCGCACTTCGCCTATGCGCTGCCCGCCTATTACCTCATCGCGCCGTCCGAGGCCTCGAGCAACCTGGCCCGGTTCGACGCCGTCCGCTACGGCCTGCGGGTCGGCGACGACGGGGTCAACTCACTCGAACAGGTCATGTCGCTGACCAGGGCCAAGGGCTTCGGGGCCGAGGTCAAGCGGCGGATCATCCTCGGCACCTATGCGCTGTCCAGCGGCTACTACGACGCCTACTACGGCCAGGCGCAGAAGGTCCGCACCCTCATCTCGCGGGACTTCGCGGCCGCCTTCGACAGCGTCGACGCGCTGATCAGCCCGACCACCCCGACGGTGGCCTTCCGGCTCGGCGAGCGGATGCAGGACCCCGTCGCGATGTATGTCTCCGACCTCGCCACGATCCCGTCCAACATGTACGGCGGGCCGGCGATGTCCCTGCCCTGCGGGCTGTCCGAGGGCCTGCCGGTGGGGCTGCAGATCATGGCGCCGACCATGCAGGACGACCGGCTCTACCGGATCGGCGCGGCCCTGGAAGCGGCCTACACCGACCGCTGGGGTGGCCCGCTGTTGTCAATGGCCCCAACTCTGGAGCGCAGATGAACCTGTTCAGTGGCGTCACCGTCGAACGCACCATCGCGGCCACCCCGGCGGCGATCTTCGCCGTGCTGGGCGACCCGAGCCGGCACCCGGAGATCGACGGGTCGGGCTCGGTCCGGGCGGCCGTCGAGGGCTCGCGCCAGGTCGCGCTCGGCGACCGGTTCGGGATGGACATGAAAGCCGGGCTGTCCTACCGGATGGTCAACGAGATCGTCGAGTTCGAGCCGGGCCGGCGGATCGCCTGGCAGGCCCGCCCTGCGATCGGCGCGCTGCGCCGGGTCAT
>JAYSQK010000290.1:0-1537 GCA_043721555.1 Frankiales bacterium | reverse complement strand
CCCCCAGCCGGCGCCGCCGGTCTGACCCGGCGGCTTGTTGCCGCCGCGCACCCGGCTGGTGGTGGCGACCCGTGGCGGCGCCCCGGTGATGACGGCGGTGCTCATACCTTCTCCTCGCGAAGCAGGCTGGACACGACCCGGAGCGCGAAGGTCGCGATGACGATCGTGCCGAACACCACGATGACCCCTGCCGCCGAGGCGAGGCCGTAGTCATGTGCCTGGTAGAAGGTGTTGTAGATCGTGTACGGGAGGTTGGCGGTGCCGAGGCCACCGGAGGTGATGGTGAACACGGCGTCGAAGTTCTGCACCACGTAGATCGACCCGAGCAGCGCAGCCAGCTCGAGGTACTGCCGCAGGTGCGGCAACGTCATGTACCGGAAGATCTGCCAGCTGTTCGCGCCGTCGACGCGGGCCGCCTCGATGATGTCCAGCGGCCGGCCCTGCAGACCGGCGAGCAGGATCAGCATCATGAACGGCGTCCACTGCCAGATCAGCGAGGTCTCCACGGCGATCCTCGGCACATTGGTGATCCAGTCCGGCTGCGGTGGGTTGTTCGACCCGAACAGCTTCCACACCGCGCTCAAGGTGCCGTTCAGCAAGCCGTACTCGGGGTTGTACAGCGCGTGCTTCCACAGCAGCGCCGCCGCGACGGGGACCACCAGGAACGGCGCGATCAAGATGGTGCGGACGACCGCCCGACCGCGGAAGGTCCGGTCGAGCAGCAGCGCCAGGCCCAACCCGAAGGCGAGGCTCACGATGACGACTGTGGCGGTCAGCACGATCGTGGTGAGGATCGAGCTCCGGAGCGCGGGGTCGGTGAACGCGGTCGTGTAGTTGCCGATCCCCTCGAAACCACGGTTGGTCGGGTCCAGCGAGTTCCAGCGCAGGAAGGAGATGACCAGCGTGGCCACGAACGGCAGCTGGGTCACCAGGATCATGAAGATCAGCGCGGGCAGCAGCGGCGCGCGGGTCGCCCAGGCCGCCGCCCGCCGGGGCCCACGAGGGACCTGCGAACCCGGTACGGCGGCGGACCGGCTTCCGGACCGTCTCGATGCGACCTGGGCCGTGCTCATGGCGATCCCCGCTCTGGTCGGTACTCGGTGGTCGGTCGCGGCCTACTTGCCCTGGTACTTCTTGGCGACCTTCTCGGCGAGCGGCTGACTCTGGCTCAGCGCATTGCTGACCGAGGTCTTGCCGGCGATCGCGGAGCTGATGAACTGTGAGACGTCGGTGCCGAGGGCGGTGAACTCGGGGATGTCCACGAACTGGATCCCGATGGTCGGCCGCGGCTGCACGCCGGGGTTGCTCGGGTCGGCCGACTCGATCGAGGCCTGGGTCACCTTGGCGAAGGCCGAGGCGTCCTTGAGGTAGGCCGGGTTGCTGTAGGTCGAGGCGCGCTTGCCGGCGGGCACGCTGGACCAGCCGACCTTGGTCCCGACCAGGTTCTCGTACTCCTTGCCGGAGGCGAAGGCGATGAACTTCGCCGCGGCGTCCTGGCGCTTGCTGGCCTTCTGGATGCCCCAGGCCCAGCTGTACA
>JAYSQK010000289.1:0-2914 GCA_043721555.1 Frankiales bacterium | reverse complement strand
AGCTTGTGGCTGGTGCCGCCGGCGGCAGCCGCCTATGTCGCCGCCATCGGCACCTGGTCCGCTGCCGTCGGGGTCCGGCTCGCGGTCGTCATCGCGGTGTGGGTGCTGGTGTCACAGGTGCTGGCCGATCTGATGCAACGACAGCGGGAGCTGACCGAGGCCTTGCGTCGGGCAGCGCAGACCGATGCGCTGACCGGACTCGGCAACCGGCGTGAGCTCGATCTGCGGTTGTCCTTGGCTGACCCGGGGGACGTCGTCGTGATCTGCGACCTGGACCACTTCAAGCGGCTCAACGACACCTCCGGGCATGCCGCCGGCGATCGGGTCCTCGCCGACTTCGGGCTGGTGCTGCGGACTGGACTGCGTGCGCAGGACTACGCCGCCAGGTACGGCGGCGAGGAGTTTGCCCTGGTGCTGTCCGGCATCAGCCTCCACCAGGCTGCGCTCACCGTCGCCCGCCTGCGAGCGCACTGGACGACGCTGCACCCGGCGGTGACGTTCTCGGCCGGGCTGGCGGCGATTGCCGACGCTTCGGCGGGCTCTGCGGCCCTCGCGGCTGCGGACGAGGCGCTGTATGAGGCGAAGGCGGCGGGACGCAATTGCGACCGGCGGGCGGCGCAGCTCGGGAGCGGAACGCGCAGCCGACGCCTCTCCCCAGATCTGGCGACGGTTGTCAATGGTCAGTTCGGGTGATGACGGCTGATCATTGCGGATGAGCAGCGCACTTTGCGCCAACTGATCTGCACGGAAAGTGGCCATCGGGCCCACTCGGTGTCACATTTGGCGGACACAGCCCGGGTCAAGGCACCGGGCGGAGCGGGGCACCCCTTGATGCAGCTGGCTGGTCGGCGTGGCTTGGCGGTTGCCGCTGCCACGATCGCCGTCGCCGCGCTCTCGGCTGCCGCGCCTGTCCCGCCGCTTGCCGCCGCGCAGGCAGCCGGCCGTCCCGGGGCGCAACGCGTGGTCGTGCGCGCCATGCCGGGCCGTGGTCCCGCGGCCGCGGCGGCCGTCCGGGCGGTCGGTGGCCGGATCCTTCGCAACCTGCCGATCGTCGACGGCGTCGCCGCCTCCGTGCCGGCCGACCAGCTTGGCCGGCTGTCCCATAGCCGATGGATCACCGCCGTCACACCCGACGCGGCCGTGCAGCTCAGCACCGCGTCGTACGACGCGACAGCGGTCGCCTCGACCTATCCGGAGACCTCCGGTGCCAGCGCGGCCTGGGCCGCCGGCACCGCCGGCGCCGGCGTCACGGTGGCGGTCCTCGACACCGGCGTGAGCCCGGTGCCCGACCTGGCCGGTCGGGTGGTGGCCGGCCCGGACTTCTCCGGTGAGCACGACAGCACCCACGACTCCTACGGCCACGGCACCGTGATGGCGGGGATCGTCGCGGGCGACGGCAACACCTCGCGCGACCTGCCGGGCGGTGCCTACGTCGGGATGGCCCCCAAGGCCAAGGTGCTGTCGGTCAAGGTCGCCGGCCGCAACGGGGCCACCGACGTCTCGACGGTCCTGGCCGCCCTGCAGTGGATCACCTCGGCTGCCCCGGCGTACGGCATCCGGGTCGTCAACCTGTCCTGGGGCACCTCCTCGCGGCAGTCCGCGGTCGTTGACCCGCTGGACTTCGCCGTCGAGCGGGTCTGGCGCAGCGGCGTCGTCGTCGTGGTCTCGGCCGGCAACACCGGCCCGGTCTCCGGGACCATCGCCAAGCCGGGCGACGACCCGATGGTGATCACCGCGGGGGCCTACGACGACGGGCACGACACCGACCTGGACAACGACGCGGTCACCGCCTGGTCCTCGCGCGGCCCGACGGTCGACGGCGTCAACAAGCCCGACCTGGTGGCGCCCGGCCGCACCCTCATCAGCACGGTCGACCCCCACTCGCTGATCGCCAAGCAGCACCCTGAGGCGCTCGTCGGGCGGGGCTACATCCTGGGCAGCGGTACCTCCCAGGCAGCAGCCGTCACGTCCGGCGCCGTCGCGCTGCTGTTGTCGGCCCGGCCGGACCTGTCGCCCGACCAGGTCAAGGCGGCGCTGCGCACGACGGCCGTGCGCATCACCGACACGCCGAGGAGCGTTCAGGGCAAGGGCCGGGTGGCCCTCGACCGAGCGCTGTCGGCGACGGCGTCGTCCTCGGTCCAGACCGGTCGCGCGACCGGCCTGGGTTCACTCGAGGCGAGCCGCGGCGACCGCCACCTGCTGACGACCTGCCCCGGCACGACGGAGCCGCGCGCCATCACCGGCGAGATGGACGCGCTCTGCCGGCCCTGGAACGCCGACAGCTGGACCGCGGATTCCTGGACGGCCGACAGTTGGACGGCGGACTCCTGGACGGCGGATTCGTGGACGGCGGATTCGTGGACCGCGGACAGTTGGACGGCCGACTCCTGGACCGCAGATTCATGGACCGCAGATTCATGGACCGCGGACAGCTGGACCGCGGACTCCTGGACGGCTGATTCGTGGACGGCCGACAGCTGGACCGCGGACTCCTGGACGAGCGCGTTCTGGGGGCAGCAGATGCCGTGGTGGCAGTCTCTACCGGGAGAGCGGTCCATGACCAGAGGTGTCCGGCGGCCCCGGTGACGCACCCGGCGGAACGGCTCCCGACCAGGGTCCGATCGCTGATCGCAGCGACCGGCCTGGCCGGTCTGGCCATCTGCTCCGTCGCCTGGGTCGTGGCCTGCCGCGCCCCGATCTCCGATCAGCTGCTCGGCCGGGCGGCCGCGGTCGCGGTGGTCGTCCTGGTCGGGGACGTCGCCCTGCTGCAGATCCGACTGGGCCGCAACGGCAACGGCTTCACCTGGGCGGAGGCCGCCCTCGTCGTCGGGGTGGCCATCGGTGGCTGGGCCTGGCTGATCGCGCTGCTCGGCCCGGTGATCCTGCTGCGTCAGCTGGCCGCCCGTCGGCCGGT
>JAYSQK010000288.1:0-7329 GCA_043721555.1 Frankiales bacterium | reverse complement strand
ACGTTGTCCGGGATCTCGGTGACGAGCAACTCGTCGGCGGTCTTGGACAGCATCCGGGACACGTCGAGCCCGACGTTGCCGGCGCCGATGACGGCGATCGAGCGGGCCTCGAGCGGCCAGGTGCGCGGCACGTCCGGGTGGCCGTCGAACCAGGACACGAAGTCCGCGCCGCCGACGCTGCCGGGCAGGTCGATGCCCGGGATGTCGAGGTCGCGGTCCTTCTCGGCGCCGGTGGTGAACACGACCGCGTCGTAGTACCGCCGCAGGTCCTCGAGCTTGACGTCGACGCCGTACTCGACGTTGCCGAGCAGCCGCACCTGCGGCTTGTCCAGCACCTGGTTCAACGCCGTCACGATGCCCTTGATGCGCGGGTGGTCCGGCGCCACGCCGTAGCGGATCAGGCCGAACGGCGCGGGCTGGCGTTCGAACAGGTCGATCGATACCTCCGTGCCCGACTTCATCAACACATCAGCCACGTAGATCCCGGCCGGTCCGGCGCCGACCACGGCGACCCGCAGGGCCCGGCCCTCCATCGTGTCCACGCCCGTCACACCGTCTCCTCGACTCCGGGGCAGCGTGCCTGCCTCCCCCGCACAACGCCCGTCTGCGAGACCAGTGTTCCAGGCCGACCAGTGAGGCACCTCTCACGCTGGGATGCTGAGCTCAGCCCAGGTCAGCTTGCCGAGCGGATCCGGTTCGACCCCCCACCGCACGCTGAGCACGCTCACCAGCCACATCCCCCGGCCGGACTCCGCCTCATCCGGCGGCCGGCGGACCTCCGGCCGGCCGGGGCTGTTGTCGGCCAGCTCGATCCGCAGCCGGCGGGTGCTCAGCCGCAGCCGCAGGATCATCACGCCGGTCGCGCCGTGCCGGACGGCATTAGCACTGAGCTCGCTGATCACGAGCACGGCTGACTCGCACACCTCACCGAGCTGCCAGGCGCGGCACAGCAGGCGCACGACGGCGCGGGCCACCCGGACGGCGCCGGGGTGCACCTCGAAGCGGCGCTCGACGCACAGCAGGTCCTGCCCGACGGCAACCTCGCCGGCGGGCCGGCCGGCTCTGCGCTCCAACACCATGACTGCACTGTGCCCGGTCCCGGCGCGGCTGCACCGTTGCATGTCCGTGTCGAGCGGCAACCCCACGAGCAGTTGGTACGACGGGTGCGGCCGAGTCGTGGCCGTTCCTGTCCGACCAGGCTGGTAGGACTGCCGCATGCCCATCCGCCAGCCCGACACCGCGCTTCGAACCCACCCCCCTGACCGGCAGCGGGCCAGGGTCTACGCCGCCGAGCAGGCCTGGGCGATGCGCCTGGATGCCGCCCGGCTCGGGGCCCGCCGGGCAGTGGTGGCCGGGAGCAGCATCGTGCTGCCGGTCGAGCTGCGGTTCGGCTCGCTCGATGCCGCCGCCCGATATGCCGATGACCTGCTGACCCGGTGGGAGGTTCCACCGGTCGTCGTCCGGGCCCGGCGCGGACAGGCCAGGGCGCACTGGGAGGCGCCGGGCACGGTCGCCCTGCCGTGGCCGGAGCGGGGCGAGGCCTGGGCGATGCGCGAGGCCGTCGTGCTGCACGAGCTGGCGCACCACCTGGCCTTCCACCTCGACGGTGAACCGGGGCACGGACCGGCGTTCCCGGCCCGGCTGCTCGACCTCGTCGTCGCGGCGCTCGGCGAGCACGCGGCGTTCGTGCTGGGCGTCGACTACGCCGAGCACCGGGTGGCGGTCTCCCGTGGCTGACGAGCGGGTCCTGGACCGGATCGGCAAGCTCCTGGCGCAGGCCGAGGGCACCGACAACGAGCACGAGGCGGACGCCTTCGTCACCCGCGCCCAGGAGCTGGCGACGTCGTACGCCGTGGATCTGGAGCAGGCGCGGGCCCGGCAGGCGGCCCGGCGCGGTCGGGCGGGCGCCGCCGACAGCTTCGAGCAACGCACCGTGACCGTCGGCGAGCGGGCCAAGCGGGGCAACCGCCAGCTGGTGCTGCTGTATGTGATCGTGGCCCGCGCCAACGAGGTGATGGTCAACGTGGCGCACGACAGCACCTTCGTCGTGGGGTTCGGCTATCCAGCCGACCTCGATGTGGTCGAGCAGCTGTGGGCCTCGCTGGCGACCCAGATGGCCGGTGCCGCCGGCCGTCGGCTGCGCGCCGGCGAGCACCGGGCGGGCGGCGTCCCCGCGGTGTCCTGGCGGCTGTCGTTCTACGACGGCTGGCTGGTCGCGGTCCAGGAGCGGCTCACCACCGCCCGCGCGCGGGCCCTGCGGGCGGTCGACGCGGCGCCCGCCGAGGGGAGGTTCGAGCGGCGTCCGGGTGAGCTCGTGCTCCGGGCCAAGGCCGAACGGGTGCGCGAGTTCCACGACCACGCGTCGCAGGCCCGTGGCTCCTGGCGAGGCGCCCGGGCCAGCCATCAGAGCTCCGGCCAGGCCTTCTCGGCCGGACACCGGGACGGCCAGCTCGCCCGGCTCGGCGAACCCGCGGTGGAGCAGCGTCGTGCGCTCGGTTGACGGTCTCGGGCGGCCCCGATCGGCCGTAGGCTCAGCGGGTGGCTGCGTTGCTCGTCATCCTGCTGGTGATCTTCGTCGGGCTGCCGCTCGCCGGGTTTGCCCTCGTCTCGCTGGTCTGGCTCGCGATCACCGGTTTGCTGATCGGTGCGTTGGGGCGGCTGGTCGTGCCCGGAAACCACCGGCTCGGGGTGCTGTCGACGATCGCCATCGGGCTGCTGGGTTCGGTGCTGGGCCGGCTGCTCGGACGCGGGCTGCACACCGGCGGCCTCGGCACTCTGCTGCTCGAGATCGCGGTCGCTGCGGCCTTAGTGGCGCTGGCCGCCAGCCGGCAGCGGACGCCGCTGCGACGCTGACCCAGGGGCCAGCGATGGCCGGGATAACGGTTTGGCACCAACGGTCGGCACACATCGACATCACGGGGCACAATGGGCGCGCTGCCCCGGTCGTGGCTGCGCCGAGATCGTGAACAGGTGAGGGTGGCCGTGACCCGTCAGTCCGGACCGAGGCGCGGCGACCTCGGCGTGGCCCGGACCACCCTGCTCTTCGGCGTGGCGGGCGCGGTGCTCGCCGGGAGCATCTCCGCACTGGCCATCAATGGCGCCTTCGCCGGCAGCGACTCAGCCCGACCGCTGGCGTCCATCGGCGGTCCCCGGCAGCAATCCGCCCCCGCCCGGCCCGCGGTCGTCTCGGTGGCGCTGCGGACCCGCACCGGGGTCCCCTGGTCCAGCCCGCTGACCCTCGCCGTCAGCGATGGCGCGCTGCGCAGCGTGCTGGCCACCGGGCCGGACGGTCCGCTCCCCGGCCGGATGACCGCCACCGGCTGGACCTCGACCGGCCGGCTGCTTCCCTCGACGACCTACCGGCTGACCAGCGTCGTCGTCGACGCCCACGGCACGGCGTCCAGCGTGACCCGGACCGCCACCACCCAGCCCCCGGTCAACGTCCTGCACGCGACGCTCTCGCCCAGCGGCGACGTCGTCGGAGTCGGCGCGCCGGTGATCGTGACCTTCGATCAAGCCGTGAAGACCAGCGCCGCGCGGGCCGCGGTGCTCAAGGGCCTTACGGTCACCTCGGTGCCGGCCGTTGCGGGCGCCTGGCGTTGGATGGACAGCTACGAGGTGCACTACCGCGGCCCGTCGTACTGGGCCGCCGGCACGAAGGTGACGGTCAACGCCGATCTGCGCCGGCTGAACCTGCCCGGCACCGGCACCTGGGGGACGACGACCAAGCGGACCGCATCGTTCTCCATCGGCGACGCGGTCGTCAGCACCGTCGACGTCACAGCGCACACGATGACCGTCCGGCGCAATGGTGAGGTGCTCAAGGCGGTCAACGTGTCGACCGGCCGGGACAAGTACCCCACCAAGGGCGGGGCGCACATTGTGCTGCTCAAGGAGAAGGAGCACCTCTACGATTCCTCTACCGTCGGCATCCCGATCAAGAGCCCGGACGGTTACCTCGAGACGCTGCCCTGGAGCGTCCGGATCTCCAACGGCGGTGCCTTCGTGCACGCCAACCCCGCCACGGTGCGGTTCCAGGGCCGGGTCAACGTCAGCCACGGTTGCATCAACCTCTCCCTCGATGATGCCGCGTGGTACTTCGGGGTCACCCGGCGCGGCGACGTCGTCGACGTGATCCACGCGGCCGTCGGCCCGAATGAGGACGACGCCGGCATGCAGGACTGGAACATGCCCTTCTCGCAATGGAAGACCGGCAACCTGTAGCGCCGGACGGCCGATCCCCAGCCGGGAGGCACCTACCCATGAGACGCACCCGGGCCTTGCCCTTCGCTGCGTTCCTGCTGGTCCTTACTGCTGGCTGCGGGAGCGGGCCGACCCGGACCGTCGAACCGGAGGCGGCCGCCACCGCTGCGGTCGCCGCGGTCGACAGCACCCAGTGGCACGGCTATCACCATGATGTCGCGCATAGCGGATACCAACCCGGGATGCCGAGGCCGTCAGCCCTGCGGCCGGCCTGGCGGGCCACCCTCGACGGCGTCGTGCAGGCCAGCCCGCTGGTGGTCGGCGACCTCGTCATCGCCGCGACCGAGCACAACACCGTTTATGCGTTGCGGCGCACGACCGGCCGGGTGGTCTGGAGCCGGCACCTCGGCGCGCCGGTGCCCTCGTCCTCGCTGCCCTGCGGCAACATCACCCCGGTGGTCGGGATCACCGGCACACCGGTCTTCGACAGCGTCAGCGGGCGGGTCTTCGCCGTCACGACCACGCCGAGCGGCAGCGGCCTCCGGCACGATCTGGTGGGCTTGGACTACCGCACCGGCGCCCAGCGCTTCCGGCGCAACGTCGACCCCGCCGGCTCGGACCCCCGGGTGCAGAACCAGCGTGGCGCGCTCGGGCTGGCCAAGGGCCGCGTCCTGGTGACCTACGGCGGCCACGCCGGCGACTGCGGCAACTACCACGGTTACCTGGTCAGCGTGCCGGCCGCCGGGAGCGGTGCGATCACCGTCTTCCGCACCGGCACCGGCCGCGAGGCCGGGCTGTGGCAACCGTCGGGCCCGTCGGTTGACCGGTTCGGCAACGCCTACGTCGTGGCCGGCAACGGCAGCGCCACCGGCGGCGCGTACGACGGGAGCGACTCGGTCAACCAGGTCGACCCGGCCACGGGTCGGCTCCTCTCGCGCTTCGCCCCGGCGGGCTGGGCAGCCGAGAACGCCCGCGACCTCGACCTCGGCAGCAGCGGCGCCGCGCTCATCGGCGACAAGATCTGGGTGCAGGGCAAGACCGGCACCGGTTATCTGCTCCGGCAGGGGGCGCTCGGCGGTGTCGGCCACCCGCTGCGCAGCCTGTCGGGGGCGTGCGCGACGCAGTTCGGCGGACCGGCGGTGCACAGCAACGTCGTGATCGCCCCGTGCACCGACGGCCTTCGTCAGCTGGTGCTGCGGTCCGACGGCAGCATCGTCGCCGGCTGGCGGGCGCCTGCGGCCGTCACCGGCAGCCCCGTCATCGGGGCCGGCCTGGTCTGGGCCCTCGACCCGGGCGCCGGGGTGCTCTACGCCCTCGGCGAGGGCAGTGGCCGGGTCTTCAGCCGCATCGCGGTCGGCTCCACCGTCCGCTTCGCCACCCCGGCACTGTCCGGGGGGTTGGTCCTGGTGCCGACCAGGACCGGGATCACCGCCGTCAGCGGCGGCTGAGCGCGCGGAGCCGGATCGGACCTTTCGCGGTCGACGGGTCGACCACCCGACCGCCCTGCACGATCTCGATCTGGCCGGCAGCAACCAGCCGGCGGGCCGCCGCCCGGGCCGGCTCCATCAACTCGCGCCAGCCATCCGGACTGACCGCTCGGGCCGCCTCGGACGGGCAGATCGTCGCGCCGGCGGGCCGGCCGGCCAGCAGTGAGCGCACGGCCGCCTCGAGGGCCTCGTCGGTGCTCGTCGTACGCCGGCGCCGGCAGCCGTCGGAGCAGAACCGGACGGCTTCCCAGTCGCGGGCCCACTTCTTGCGCCAGGTGATCTCCCGGCCGCAGGACGCGCAGGTCTTGCTCGGCGGGGTGGTGGTCACCGGCTCATGGTGGCGCCGCGACGGTGCGGGCCGCACCTGCTGCGCGCGATCGCGCGCTTGCGTTGTCATCGGCGTCACACCCCACACCCCCTGGCGGGCAACATGACGGTCGAGTAACCTACGGTCTCGTAACCTACGTAAACGTAGCCTTGCTCGGAAGGAGCCCGGATGGCGATCGCCAACCGCCTGCTCGACCGCGCTGCCGCGGTCAGCGCGGCGCTGACGACACCCTTTCTGCCGGACGACTACCTCGGTCTGGTCAACCCACTCTGGTCGGCCCGGGAGTTGCGCGGCCGGGTCGAGGAGGTCCACCCCGAGGCCGGCGGAGCGACCACCCTGGTCCTGCGGCCGGGGCGCGGCTGGACCGGCCACACCGCCGGGCAGTACGTCGGGATCGGCGTCGAGGTCGCTGGCGTGCGGCACTGGCGGTCGTACTCACTGACGGGACCGCCCCGGGCCGACGGCCTGCTCACCATCACCGTGAAAGCTGCGGGGCTCGTGTCTCAGCAGCTGGCGTTCCGCACTCCCGTCACCAGCTACCTGCGGCTGCGTCAGGCCGACGGCGTGTTCACCTTGCCCGCCACGATCAGTCGACGGCTGCTGTTGATCACCGCTGGCAGCGGCATCACCCCGGCGATGGGGATGCTGCGGTCACTCGACGAGCTCGGCGACCTGCCGGACACCGTCCACCATCACTCAGCGCGCAATCGCGACGAAATGATCTTTGGCGCAACGTTGCAGGCCATGGCTGCGCGACACCCCCGCCTGCGGCTGATCGAGCAGCACACCGAGACGGGCGGCCGCCTCGCGATGGCCGACCTCGAGCGAGTCGTGCCGGACTGGCGCGAACGGGAAACCTGGGTGTGCGGTCCGGCGGGCCTGCTCGACGCCGCTGAACAGCACTGGGCCGACGCCGGTCTCACCCAACTGCTGCACGTGGAGCGGTTCGCCCCGAAGGTCCCGGCCGGAGCCGACGTCACCGCGGGCACGGCAACCTTTTCTCGCTCCGGGATCGCCACCCCGGTGACCGGGACCCTGCTCGACGCCGGTGAGGCAGCCGGCGTGCTGATGCCGAGCGGCTGCCGGATGGGGATCTGCTACGGCTGCGTCGTACCGCTGCTGCAGGGTCAGGTGCGGGACCTGCGCACCGGCGACATCCACGGTGAGCCAGGCGATCTCATCCAGACCTGCATCTCGGCTCCGGCCGGCGACTGCGCCATCGACCTATGACCTCGCCCGAGCGAGAAGGAGCCACCATGACCACCGCAGCTGCCCGCAATGTCCGGTCCAACGACCCGATCGTCGCGGGTT
>JAYSQK010000287.1:0-9429 GCA_043721555.1 Frankiales bacterium | reverse complement strand
AGCGGGACGAACGCGCTGCTGGCCTGCGACGGCCGGCGCACGCTGGCGCTCCCGCACGGGACCCGCGTCGAGGTACGGCGGGGCGCCGTGCCGGTGTTGCTCGCCCGCACGGCGACGCCGAGGACCTTCACCGACACCCTGGTCGACAAGTTCGACCTGCCGGTCGAAGGCTGGCGGGGACAGTCCGAGCACTGACCGGCCAGCGTTGTCGTTGCTCGGGCCTAGGGTTGGCGCTGTGCTCGAGGAGATGCGGATCCGGGGGCTCGGGGTCATCGAGGACGCCGCGCTGGAGCTGTCGCCCGGGCTGACCGTCGTCACCGGCGAGACCGGAGCGGGCAAGACGATGGTCGTCCAGGGGCTCGCGCTGCTGTTCGGTGGTCGGGCCGACGCCGGGCGGGTCCGGCCGGGGGCCAGCCGGGCCGTCGTCGAGGGCCGGCTGGTCCTGCCGGCCGAGCACCCGGCGGTCGACCGGGTACTCGACGCCGGGGGCGCGCTCGATGACGGGGCGGTGTTGCTGAGCCGCAGCGTCGGGGCCGACGGCCGCAGCCGGGCGCACCTGGGCGGTCGCAGCGTGCCCGTCGCGGTGCTGGCCGAGCTGGCGGACACCGTCATCGCCGTACACGGTCAGAGTGACCAGCAGCGGCTGCTGCAACCGGCTCGGCAGCGGGCCGCTCTGGACCGTTACGCCGGGCCGCCGGTGCTCGACCGGCGGGCGGCGTTCGGCGTCGGGTGGGCCCGCTGGCGCGACGTCCGGGCGACCCTTGCCGACCTGCGCTCCGCTGCCGCCGAGCGACTGCGCGAGGTGGAGCTGCTCCGGCACGGCCTGGCCGAGATCGACGCGGTGGCCCCGGAGCCGGGGGAGGGCGCCGCTCTCGCCGCGGAGATCGAGCGGCTCGCCAACGCCGATGACCTGCGCACCGCCGCGACCACCGCGCAAGTGGCGCTCACCGGTGACGAGCAGGGCGGTGACGTCGACGCCCTCCAGCTGCTCACCGCCGCGCGCCGGACCTTGGAGGGGGTGGCGCACCACGACCCCAGCCTCGGCGAGCTCGCGACTCGGGTCGCCGAGGCGGCCTACCTGGCTGCCGATGTGGCGGCCGACCTGGCCTCCTACGCCGCGGGTGTCGACGCCGACCCGCGCCGGCTGGCCACCGCTCAGGACCGGTTGGCCGCCCTCACCTCGCTCGTGCGCCGGCACGGCACCGACGACGTCGACGGGGTGCTCGGCTGGGCCCGTTCCGCCGCCGACCGGCTGCTCGACCTCGACGGGGCCGACGACCGGATCGCCGCGCTCGCGGCCGAGGACGACCGGCTCGAGGTTGAGCTCGGGGCGCTCGCCGAACAGCTCAGCGCGGAGCGGGCTACGGCCGCCGTCCGCTTCGCAGCCGGCGTGACGGCTGAGCTGACCGTGCTGGCCATGCCGCACGCCGTCGTGACGGCCGCGGTCACCCAACGCGAAGCGCCCGGCGGCCTGCCGGTCGGCGACCGGCAGCTCGCGGCGGGTCCGGACGGCGTCGACGACGTCGAGCTGCTGCTCGTGCCGCACCCGGGCGCGCCGGCCCGGCCGCTGCACCGAGGCGCCTCGGGGGGCGAGCTGTCCCGCGTCATGCTGGCCGTCGAGGTGGTCTTCGCCGGTTCGGACCCGGTGCCGCTGATGGTGTTCGACGAGGTCGATGCAGGCGTCGGGGGCAAGGCTGCCGTCGAGGTCGGCCGGCGCCTCGCCCGGCTCGCCAAGCACCACCAGGTCGTCGTCGTCACCCACCTGCCGCAGGTCGCGGCCTTCGCCGACCGGCATCTGCTGGTCGTCAAGAGCGACGACGGCAGCATCACCAGCAGCGGGGTGGTGACGCTCGACGACGAAGCGCGGGTCGTCGAGCTGTCGCGGATGCTGGCCGGTCTGGACAGTGGCCTGGCCCGGGGGCACGCCGAGGAGCTGCTGGCGGCGGCCGCCCAGGCGAAGGCCGGCTGAGCTGATGACGCGCGGGACAGGCGGGTGAGCGACACCCTGCGCGAGGTCGGCCCGGACGACGAGGAGCAGGCTCGCGCGCTCGGGCTGCTCGCCTTCGGCGGCGACCCGGCGGCGCCCCCGAGGTCGACACCTCCCGGGGCGCGGCTGGGCGCGTTCGACCGCCGCGGCCGGCTGGTCGGCAGCGCCCGGGTCGCGCCGTACGAGCAGTGGTGGGGCGGCCGGCCGGTGCCGATGGGTGGGGTGGCCGGCGTCGCGGTGCACCCGGACGCCCGCGGGCGGGGGCTCGCCAGCCGGCTGGTCGGCGGGCTCGACGAGCTGATGCGGGCGCAGGGACAGCACCTGAGCGCGCTGTTCCCGACGGCGCTCGGGCTCTACCGGCGGCTGGGCTGGGAGCTCGTCGGCACCCTGGACGAGACCCGGCTCGACCCGGCGTCGCTCGAGGTCGCCGCCCCGACCGAGGTGACCGTGCGGGCCGCCGAGCTCGCCGATGTCCCCGCGCTCGCCGGGCTCTACAACGACCTCGGGGCCGCCTCGAACGGGCTCCTGGTCCGCCGCGGGCCATGCTTCCCGCGCGGCGCCGAGGCGCTGCTGGGCTCCTCGGTCGCCGCCCTCGCCGTCGATCACGACGGCACCGCGGTGGGCTACGCGACCTACGACCGGGGGCGGGGTTACGGACCGCACGCCGAGCTGAAGGTGTGGGAGCTGGTGGCGGCGACCGGGCCGGCCACCGCCGCGCTGCTGCGATCGCTGGCGAGCTGGCGGTCGGTGGTCGGCACGGTGCGATGGCGCGGCCCGACCGGTGAGTTGGCCCCGCTCCTGGCCGACCCGGTGCCCCCGCCGCATGAGCGGGAGCCCTGGATGTTGCGCCTGGTCGACCCGGTACGGGCCGTCGCCGGGCGGGGGTTTCCGGACGGTCTGTCGCTGCAGGTCGGGGTCGAGCTGGCCGGGGTCGGTTGGACCCTGTCGGTGCAGGACGGCCGAGGTGCCCTCGAACCGAGCGCGCGGCGCGGCCTGCCCGTGCTGCATCCCCGCGGGCTGGTCCTGCTCTACGCCGGCGCGCTCGACAGCGCGGGGCTCGTCCGGGCCGGGCTGCTGGACCGGCCGGAGCGGCGCCTGGACGCGGCCTTCGCCGGTCCGCTGCCACAGATCCTCGACGGCTTCTGAGCCGCCCGGCGCCGGGGTGCGCGGCCGCCGGTCTGGCAGACTCCGCCAGGTGAGGCTTCTGGCGGGCAGACGTGGCCGGCAGGCGGAGCGCCTGCCCGGTGTGCTCGGCGTGGCCCGCCTCGACCGGCGCACGAAGGACCTCACCAAGCGGTTGCGACCGGGCGAAATCGCCGTCATCGACCACGTCGACATCGACCGGGTCAGCGCCGACGCACTCGTCGCCTGCCGCGTTTCGGCAGTCGTCAACGCCGCCCCGAGCACGAGCGGCCGATACCCCAACCTCGGACCGGGGATCCTGCTCGCGGCGGGGATCGACCTGCTCGACGAGGTCGGCAAGGACGTCTTCGGCGACCTGCAGGAGGGCGATGTCGTCCGGCTCGAGGGTGACACGCTCTACGTCGGGCTCGTGCCGATCGCCAAGGGCCTGCGGCAGGACGCGGCGAGCGTCTCGGCGGCGATGCTGGCCTCGCGCGCAGGCCTCGCCAGCCAGCTCGAAGCCTTCGCCGCGAACACGATGGAGTACCTGCTCAAAGAGCGCGACCTGCTCCTCGACGGGGTGGGGGTACCCGACGTGCGCACCCGTCTGGAGGGACGGCACGCCCTCATCGTGGTCCGCGGCTACGACTACAAGCAGGACCTGGCCGTGCTGCGGCCCTACGTCCGGGAGTACAAGCCGGTGCTCATCGGCGTCGACGGGGGCGCGGATGCGCTGATCGAGGCGGGGTACACGCCGCACCTGATCGTCGGGGACATGGACTCGGTGTCCGACACGGCACTGACCTGCGGCGCGGAGGTGGTGGTCCATGCCTACCGCGACGGCGCAGCGCCAGGCCTGCGCCGGGTACAGGACCTCGGCGTCGAGGCGGTCGTGTTCCCGGCGGCCGGCACCAGCGAGGACATCGCGATGCTGCTCGCCGACGAGAAGGGCAGCTCGCTGATCGTCGCGGTCGGCACCCACGCGACGCTCGAGGAGTTCCTCGACAAGGGCCGGGCGGGCATGGCGTCGAGCTTCCTGACCCGGCTGCGGGTCGGTGGCAAACTCGTCGACGCCAAGGGGGTCAGCCGGCTCTACCGCAGCCGGGTCTCGACCGCCTCGCTGTTGCTGCTCGTGCTCGCCACCATCGTCACGATGGCGGCCGCCATCTTCGTCTCGAGCGCGGGCCAGGCCTACGGCATCTTGCTCAACGACAAGTGGCACGACCTGCTGTTCACCCTGTCGGAGCTGTTCTGAGTGATCGACTTCCGCTACCACCTGGTGTCGATCATCGCGGTGTTCCTGGCACTGGCCGTCGGGATCGTCGTCGGCACCACCGCGCTCAACGGTCCGATCGCCGACAACCTGCAGGGGTCGATCTCCTCCCTCAGCGCCAACAAGCGGCAGCTCCAGGGCGAGGTGTCGGACCTGCGCGGCACCGTCGGCCGGGACAAGGACTTCACCACGCTGATCGCCGGCGTCGTGCTCAAAGGCCAGCTCACCGGGCAGCGGGTGCTGGTCGTCAGCACCCCCGAGGCCGACCAGGGTGCCCGCGACAACGTGCTCAAGGACCTGGCCACCGCGGGCGCCACCGTCGTCGGGCTGGTCCGGCTACGACCCGATCTGCTGGATCCGGCCAAGTCCGCGACCGTCGACGGGGTGGTCGCGCAGGTGCTGCCGCCGGACGTCACGATCGCGGCCGGCAGCTCCAGCGAGCGGGCCGCCGCGACCCTTGCGACCGCCCTGGTACGCCGTACCGGGAGCACCGTCACCGCAGCGCAGAGCCAGAAGATGATCGGCGGGTTCCAGGGCGCGGACCTGCTCGACATCGACAGCGACGGGGTGCAACCGACTGCGACGCTGGTGCTGATGCTGGCCGGGCCGGCCCCCGGCGGGAAGCCGGCTGAGCTGAAGGCACGCAACGCCGTCGAGCTGGGTGTGGCCCAGGCCTTCGACGCCCGGGTCGGGGTCGTGCTCGCCGGCCCGGCGACCGCGCTCGACCCCGGTGGGCTGCTCGGTGCGTTGCGCGACGACAGTGCCCTCGCGCAACGCGTCTCGACCGTCGACTCGGTCGACACCCCGCGCGGTCAGCTGGCCGCGGTGCTCGCGCTGCATCAGCAGACCAAGGACGGTGTGGGCAGCTACGGCGACGGCCGGGGCGCCCAGGGGCCGGCACCTTCGCCGCTCCCGTGAATCGGCGCACCCGGGCCGTGACAGGGGCCGCGTTCGCGGTCGGGTTCGAGGGGTTGCTCCGCTCGGCGCCCACCAGCAACCCGGGTCGCTGGCGACGCACCAACCACCGCGGGGCGCCGGTCAGTCTGCTGTCCGGTCCGGTGCTGGCGCTGGCCGCCGGGCTCACCGGTGGGAGCGTCCCAGCGGCCGTGGCCGCGCTGACAGCAGCGGCCGTCGGCGCCTACGACGATGTGGCCGGCAGCGCGGACAAGGGCCTGCGCGGCCACCTCGCGGCGCTGCGCGCGGGCCGGCTCACCAGCGGCGTGGTCAAGGTCGCCGGTCTCGGTGCGGTCGGCCTCGTCAGCACGCTGCTGCGACCCGGCCGCCGGGGGCTGCCCGACCTGCTGGTCGACGCCGGGCTCGTCGCCGGCTCGGCGAACCTGCTCAACCTGTTCGACCTGCGCCCCGGTCGCGCGCTGAAAGTCGGGGTCGTGGCGGCGCTCGCGCTCGACCTGCCCGGACCGCTCGGTGCCGGCCTGGGGCTGCTGCCCGGCGACCTGGGGGAGCGCTCGATGCTGGGCGACGCCGGTGCCAACGCCTACGGCGCGCTGCTGGGCGCCGCGCTGGCCGGTCGGGTCGCGGCCCGGTCCCGGCGTACCGCGGTGCTCGGGCTGCTCGTGGCGTTGACCGCCGCCAGCGAGGTCGTCTCCTACTCGGCGGTCATCGACGCGACGCCGCCGCTGCGCTGGGTCGACCGGCTCGGGCGGCTGGGGTGAGGCGCCGCTCGGTCGTCGGGGCGGCCGCGGGCATCGCCGGGGTGACCGTGCTGGCCCGGGTGGTCGGCTTCGGGCGGGTCGCCGTGCTCACCCGCACGCTCGGCACCGGGTGCGTCGGCGATGCCTACCAGAGCGCCAACCAGCTACCCAACATCGTGTTCGAAGTCGTCGCCGGCGGCGCGCTCGCCTCGCTCGTGGTGCCGCTGCTGGCCGGGGCGGTTGCCTCGGGTGACCGTGAGCGCGCCGGCCGCACCGCCAGCGCGCTGCTGACCTGGACGGTGCTGGTCCTCACCCCGGTCGCGGCGCTCGGGGTCCCGCTGGCGCCGGCGCTGCTGCGCGCGCTGGCCGGTGCGCACCCGGCCTGCGGCCAGCCGCTGCTGCAGGTCGGCGGCCGGATGCTGCAGGTGTTCATGCCGCAGGTCGTGCTCTACGGCGTCGGGATCGTGCTCGCCGGGGTGCTGCAGGCGCACCGCCGCTTCCTCGGGCCGGCGCTGGCCCCGCTGCTGTCGAGCCTGGTCGTGATCACCGCCTACCTGCTGTACGCCGTACAGGGCCCGGCCGAGCTCGCCTCGCTGAGCACGGCGCAGGAGCTCACCTTGTCGGTCGGCACGACCCTCGGCGTCGCCGTGCTCGCCCTGCCGCTGCTGCTCCCGCTGCGGGGCTGCGGCCTGGTGCTCCGCCCGACATTGGTGTTCCCGCCGGGGATCGCCGCCCGCGCGCGCGGGCTCGCCGCTGCGGGGGTTGCCGGGCTGACCGCGCAGCAGGTTGCGCTGCTCGTCGCGCTGCGGCTCGCCAACGGCGGCGAGCCCGGGGACGTGGTGGTCTTCTTCGTCGCCACCGCGGTCTTCCTGCTGCCCTGGGCGGTGCTGGCCGTGCCGCTCGCGACCAGTGCCTTTCCGGTGCTGTCGGCGCACGCCGACGCTGGCGACCTCGACGCCTATCTCACGCAGGCCCGGACCTCGCTGCGCGGGGTGCTCGTCGTGACGATCGGCTCGGCTGCGGTGCTGGTTGCGGTCGCCGCCCCGACGGCGCGGGTGCTCGCGCTCGGCACCCGGGGCCTGGACCGGGTCGAGGCCCTGTCGAGCGCGACGGTCGCCTTCGCGCCCGGCCTGATCGGCTACGGACTGCTCGCACTGCTCGCCCGGGCCCTCTACGCCCGCGGCGACGGCCGCACCCCGGCCGTGGCCACCGTCACCGGCTGGGGCGTCGTCGCCGCGGCCGACCTCGGGCTCGTCCGCCTGGACCTGCCGCGAGTTGTCGCGCTCGGCCTCGGCAACACCATCGGCATGACTGTCGCCGGCGCGTTGCTGCTCGTCGGCCTGGTGCGCGCGGTCGGACCGGCGCTGCTCGCGGGGCTGGTGCGCACGGTCGCGGTGTGCGGCGGCCTGGCGGTCGCCGTGGGCGTGGTCGGCCGGCTGCTGGACGTCACCGGCGGCCGCTCGGTCGCGATCAGCGCGGCCGGCGGCGCCGCCGTCGCCCTGGTCGCCGCCGCCGCCTACCTCGCCGGCGTCCGGGCGCTCGACCCGGCCGGCCTGCGGGCGCTGTCGCGTGGCTGACCGCCCGCGGGTCCTGCTCGTGCTCGGCACCTCAACCGGCGGGGTCGGCCAGCACGTCCGCTCGCTCGCCGCCGGCCTGCCGGCCCGGGTCACGGTGGCCGGGCCGGCCTCGACGCAGCAGGTGTTCGCCTTCCCCGACTGGGTCCCGCTGGAGGTCGGCGCCGCACCGCATCCGGTGCGCGACGCCCGGGCGGTCAGCCGGCTCCGGAGGCTGGCCCGGCAGGCCGACATCGTCCACGCGCACGGGCTCCGGGCCGGCGCGCTCGCCGCGCTGGCCGGCGTGCACCCACTGGTCGTCACCTGGCACAACGCCGTCAGCGGCCGGGTCGGCGGCGCCCTCGAACGGCTGGTCGCCCGGCGTTCGGACGTCATCCTCGCGGCCTCGGCGGACCTGCTGGCGACGGCCCTGCTGGCCGGTGGCCGGGACGTCCGCCCCGGGCCGATCGCGGCCCCTCTACTGACCCCGACCGGTCGTGACCCCGGCCTCGGCCATCCGCTGGTGCTCGCCGTCGGCCGGCTGCACCCGCAGAAGGGCTACGACGTGCTGCTCGCCGCGCAGCCCCTGATGGGCGAGGTCGTCGTGGCGGTCGCCGGCGACGGTCCGCTGCGCGCCGTCCTACAGACGGCCGGCCCGGCGGTGCGCTGGCTCGGGCAGCGCGACGACGTCGCCGACCTGCTCGCGGCCGCCGACGTCGTCGTGCTGCCCAGCACCTGGGAGGCCCGTTCGCTCACCGCCCAGCAGGCGTTGCTGGCCGGGCGGCCGCTGGTGGCGACCTCCGTCGGCGGCCTGCCCGCCCTGCTCGGTGACGGCGCCGCGCTCGTGCCGCCCGGTGACCCGGTCGCGCTGGCCCGGGCCGTGCGGCGGCTGCTGGACGACCCGGTCGAGGTAGCCGCCCTCGTCGCCCGGGGCCGGCTGGTCGCCGCGCGCTGGCCGGACGAGGCAGCCACCGTCCGGCAGGTCGCCGCGGTGTACGCCGAGCTGCTCGGGTGAGGTGGCTCGGGCTCGCGCTCGCGGTCGCCATCGCCTGGCTCGCACCGGCGGGTCCCGCGCAGGCGTCGGTGCGCCCCCAGCAGGTGATCATCGTGGCGGCCCCGGGACTGCGCTGGTCCGACGTCGGCCCGGCCACCCCGGCGCTGCAGCGACTCACGCGCACAGCGGCCGTCGGCGCGCTGTCGGTCAAGGCCGGGCCCGCCGTGAGCTGCCCGGCCGACGGTTTCCTGACCCTCGGCGCCGGCGCCCGCGGCACGGCTTACGGGGCCGCCTGCGGCGCGCTCCCGGTGGCTGACTCCGAGCTGGCCCGGCGCAACGCCAGCAGCCGGGAGCGGGCCCAGCTCGCCGCGCTCGGTGACGCGCTGACGGCGGCCGGGGTGTGCGCGACCGGCAACGGCCCACTCGCGGAGCTGGCCGTCGGCGGCCCGAACGCGCCCGGCAGCTGCCCGGTCCAGCTGCTGCAGGCGCCACCGGTGGGGGGTAGCCGTCGGACCGCCGCGGCCGTCGACGCCGTGGTGGCCGGCGCCGACCGCACCCGGCCGCCCGGCTCCACCCTGCTCGTCCTCGGCGTCTCGGAGGCGCCGGGCGACCGGGTGGCGCACCTGCATCTCGCGCTCGCCACTGGCCCGGCGTACCCGCGGGGGGCCCTGCGCTCGGCGAGCACCAGCCGGTCGTCCTACGTCCAGCTCATCGATGTCGCACCGACGGTCCTGTCGCTGCTGGGGCTGCCGCAGCCGGCAGCCATGACGGGGCAGCCGTGGCGGACGTCCGGCCCGGCGCTCGACCTCGCCGGACTCGTCGATCTCGACCGCCGGGCGGTGGCGCAA
>JAYSQK010000286.1:0-1907 GCA_043721555.1 Frankiales bacterium | reverse complement strand
CGGCCCGATGCGCCGGAGCCTCGGCTCGACGCCGAGGTCCTGATCGGCGGGCGGCTCGGGCCCGGCGAGGCGGTCGTCATGCGGATGTACGGCCGGCTGGCCCTGCACGCGGAGTCGGTCGTGCTGCCGCTGCTCGCACCGGATGCGCCGGTCGTCACCTGGTGGTACGGCGACCCGCCGCAGCTGATCGCCCACGACCCTCTGGGGGTCATCGCCGACCGGCGGATCACCGACTCGGTCGGCGCGACGGACCCGGCCGCGTCGCTGCACCAGCGGGCCGTCGACTACGCCCCGGGCGACACCGATCTGGCCTGGTCGCGGACGACCCTGTGGCGGAGCCTGTGCGCCTCGGCGTACGACTCGATCGAGGGCCGACCCCAGTCCGGGTCGGTGGCCGGCGAGGCG
This sequence comes from Frankiales bacterium, assembly GCA_043721555.1. Lineage (GTDB taxonomy): Bacteria > Actinomycetota > Actinomycetes > Mycobacteriales > SCTD01 > JAYSQK01. The sequence continues at coordinate 1,502 of JAYSQK010000286.1, read as the reverse complement.
GGCAATCCCTCCCGGGCGCTGCTGGCCGGCTGGCTGTCCTCCCGGCTCGGGGTCGATGTCCCGGTCTCGGACAGCGCCGGGCCCGGCGTGACCGAGGTCGAGCTCGTGCTGTCCGACGCGACGATCGGCATCTCGCGGACCGACGGCCGGACGGCGGTACTGTCCCGCAGCGAGCAGCCCGACCGCGCCATGCCGCTGCCCCGCCGCGAGCTCGGCGACCTGCTGGCCGAGGAGCTGCGGCGGCTCGACGCAGACGAGACCTACGCCGAGGCGCTCGGCGCGGCGACCGGCGTCGCTGGGTTGTCCGGGCGCTCGTCGGTACGTTCGCATGTCTGGCAGGACCCGGCCGACATCGAGGCCCTCGACCCGGCAATGACCACCGGATGAGCGCGCCCGCGCCCGTCGTCGTGGTGTCGCGGGACCCGGACGTGCTCGCCGCAGCCGTCGCCGCCCGGCTGGTCACCCGGCTCGTCGACGCGCAGGCCCTCCGCGGTGCCGCGTCGGTGGTCCTGACCGGCGGCAGCATCGGCATCGCCGCCCTGCGTTCGCTCGCCGAGGCGCCAGCACGGCACGCGGTGGACTGGCGGCGGGTCGACGTGTGGTGGGGCGACGAGCGCTTCATCGCCGCCGACGACCCGGAGCGCAACGAGCGGCAGGCCCGCGAGGCCCTGCTGGATGCGATTGATCTTGATCCGGCGCGGATCCACCCGATGGGTGCGCTCGGCGGCCGGGACGGCGATGACGCCGATGCCGCGGCGGCCCGCTACGCCGACGAATTGCTGGCCGGTGGCGAGGTCGTCCCGTCGTTCGACGTGCTCCTGCTCGGGATGGGGCCCGAGGGGCACACCGCGTCGATCTTCCCGGAGTCGCCGGCGGCGTACGACGAGCGGGTGGTGCTGGCCGTGCACGGCTGCCCGAAGCCGCCACCGACCCGCATCTCGATGGGCTTCGCCGCGATCGGCCGGGCCCGCGAGGTCTGGATGGTGGTGGCCGGGGCGGACAAGGCCTCGGCGGTCACCCTCGCACTCAGCGGAGCCGGCCGGGTGCAGATCCCGGCAGCTGGGGCGGTCGGCCGGGCGCAGACGCTGTGGTTGCTCGACGAAGGAGCCGCCTCGCAGTTACCCCGCGATCTGCGGCGGCTGTAGCGGTCCGGGGCGGGTCCGGGGCGGGTCCGGGGCGGGGCCGGCTCCGGCTCCGGGGCGGGTCCCCTCCCGTCTGGTTGTCGGTACGCCTGTCAGAGTGCCCGAATTGTCGGCTCGCCCCGGGCCACCCTGTTGATCTTTGCGCAGCTGGCGAGCCTGGCCGCGCTCCCCGGCGTACAAAGATCACGCAGGCCCGGCTGGGCACCCCGGACCGGTACCAGCCGCCCGAATTGTCGGCTCGCCCCCGGCCACCCTGTTGATCTTTGCGCAGCCGGCGAGCTTGGCCGCGCTCCCCCGCGTACAAAGATCACCAATCGGCGCGCACGGAATGATCTTTGCGCATCAGCGAACAGCCGGCCG